>CAZOON010000001.1:0-22124 GCA_964581445.1 uncultured Halanaerobiales bacterium
GTAGTAAAAGCTGTAAATAATAATGTAAAAAATTTATTTGATATTTTATTAAACACTTTTGATATAATGCAACAGGAATTTGAAAAAATTAAAGAACATGATGCCGATATTATTATTAAACCTGATCTTGAAAATATTACAAAGTTTGAACTCGATAAAGCTGATTTATGTGTAAAGGCTGGTCGTGATGTCGCAAAACAAATGCTTGATAAAATAAAAAATACCTTATCCAGGAGAGGGTTATATGTATAAAAAAAATAGATATGAAAAATTAATTAAATCAATTGGAATACTTATTTTATTATTCATCATATCTCATTTTATTCCCACAAGCTATTTTATTATATCCCCGGGTATTACACAGGAATTATCTGCAATTATTACTGTTGAAGATGGTTTTAAAGGGCAATCAAAAGGTGATTTTATGTTGACTGCCGTAAGTCAACAAAGAGCTATGATCTGGGATTACATAAAATATAATTTATTTAAAACTCAGGGAATAAAATTAGAAAAAGTTAGTCAACAATTGCCTGAAGGTATTGATATGAATAAATACCTTGAAATTATGTCTGAATCAATGGAAGAAAGTAAATTACTTGCTCAGGCAGTGGCTTTTGATAAAGCTGGTTATGATGTAAAAATTAAAGGGATGGGAGCTGAAATAGTTAAAGTCTTAAAAGAAGGTTCTGCTATTAATATATTAAAAGAAGATGATATTATTATTGAAATAGATGGTAAAAAAGTTGAATTAGCTAACGATGCTGTGAATTTAATCCGAAAACATGAAATAGGTGATATTGTAAATATTAAAATTAAAAGAAATAAAGATATAAAAAATTTAGAATTAAAAACAGTTGAGATTGAAAATAATCCAGGAAAGGCCTCACTTGGTATATATATTACAAGCAAAAATATAGATTTTGATTTTCCCCGAAAAGTGTCTTTTCACACAGAAAATGTTATAGGACCTTCAGCAGGTGGAATGTTTACCCTTGAGATTTACAATCAATTAACCTCCTATGATATATCACGTGGGAAAAAAATCGCTGGAACCGGGACTATATCTATGAATGGTAATATCGGAAGAATTGATGGTGTATTGCAAAAAGTTATAGCTGCAGAAAGGGCAGGAGCAGAGCTATTCATTATACCAGAAGAAAATATGGAGGATATAAAAGACTATAATACAAATATTACCCTGCTTTCTGTGAAAAATATTGATGATATATTAAACTATTTGCAGAAGAATATTTTAAATTAATATTTTTAATCAACTTTTAATAAAGGTCTATAATAATCTTTCTTACCTTTTCTATTTTCAACAGAAGGATAAAGAAGGCTATATATATCTGTAGCAATTAAATCATAACTTAATTCCTGTATTAGAGGATTATTGTGGTTAATATCCGGGCTTTTTAAATAATTTGCTACCTGAGTAATAATTTCAATCTTTGATTTTTTATTTAAATATGACAAAATATCCTGAGATTGAGATTTAAAACCCAATACTCGAGCATATAGGGGTCCTAGTCTATCAAGTTTTTTTATGCTTTTTTTCTTTAGATCAAAAAGAATATATAATAAATTTCTCTGTATCCTGGTATTTGTAAATAATCGTGTACTAATATTTTCAAATAATTCTTCATAATTTCCTGAAATATAGGACGCATTATTGATTCTTCTAGCAAGATCTTCATTAATTTCCAGATAATCCTGTAAATTATTTATAGTAAGCTGTCTTAATCTTGTTAAAATGAAATTTCCCAATATTTCTTCCTGAATAGGTAATAAATTATTTTTTAATTCTTTAATTAAAATATTAAAACTTTCTTCAGGTATAAGATTTTTTACTTTTTCTAATTTATTTTCATTTATTAATTTTCGTATTGCTGTTGCACTTGCTATTTTTTTATTTATTTTATCTGAATGATATTCAGCTCCACTCCTTTTTATTGTAAATGACTTCAACTTACTTTTTTGCTTTATTATTGCTTTTAAATATTCAATACCCAGTATATTATTTGGTTTATTTACTATATCTTTAATAGTATCTTTTATTTTATAATTATTATCTGAGTCTAAATAATCTACGATGGCTTTTTCTCTAGCTTCTGGAAACGAATTTCCATTTTTTAAATAAATTTTAAGTCTTTTTTTGAAATATGAACTTTCTTTAATCAGTATTTCTGCTGTTGATTTTAGTGATTTAATATCACCTGATTCACTTCCAAAAACGAAATAATCAATATCTAATGAACTTAATAATTGGATAGAGGCACTTGCAAAATATTCTGCACTTCTAATTCCAAAAATAAATGGTAATTCTATCACGATATCTATACCATTTTCAAGAGCCATTTCTGTTCGACTCCATTTATTAAGAATAGATGCTTTTCCGCGTTGCATAAAATTACCATTCATAATACATACAACACCATCTGCATTGGTAATTTCTTTTGCTTTATTCAAATGGTATAAATGACCATTATGAAATGGATTATATTCTGTTATAAGACCTAATAATTTCATATCTGAACATCTCCTAAAAGTCAAAAAAGTTTGATAAATCTTGATTTATTAATTTATACAGGATTATTAAATATAACGTAGTATATATATTATAGTGTTAAATATATATTAACAAATAAATCAATATTGGACAAGGTTATATTTATTTTAATCTTTAATATAAAAAAGGAGTGGATTATATGGAAATAATGGAAAAGTTCAAGAAAAAAGCCAGGAGTAATCGACAAACAATTGTTCTTCCCGAGGGAGATGATGAACGTATTGTAAATGCAGCAGAAGCAGTTTTGAAAGATAAATTAGCTAATTTAATTATTTTAGCTAATGATAATGAAATAAATCAAATTGCCTCTGCAAACAATCTTAATCTTGATGATGCAACAATTATAGACCCAAAAAATTCTGATTTAATTAATGAGTTTACTGATTTATTTTATGAATTACGAAAACATAAAGGTATTAGTAAAGAAGATGCTAAAAAAATTATAAAAGACCCCTTATATTTTGCAACAATGCTTATTTATACAAATAGGGCCCAGGGACTGGTTGCAGGCGCAGCAAATGCCACTGGTGATGTTTTGAGACCTGCGTTTCAAATAATTAAAACCACTCCAGGTATATCAGTTGTTTCTGGGGCATTTATTATGGATGTGCCAGATTGTAATTATGGAGAAGATGGAGTATTATTTTTTGCAGATTGTGCTGTAAATCCATCACCAGACAAAGAACAACTCGCAGAAATTGCCCTTACTACAGCTGATACTGCAAATAAGTTACTAGATATTGATCCCCATGTTGCTTTATTATCATTTTCTACAAAAGGCTCTGCAAGTCATGAATTAGTTGATAAGGTAGCACAGGCAGTTAAAATTGCTAAAGAAAAAGATTCTAATATCAAAATTGATGGAGAATTACAGGCTGATGCTGCTCTTATTCCAGATGTCGCAAAAAGAAAATCACCAGAAAGTGAAATTGCAGGAAAAGCAAATGTATTAATATTCCCGGATCTTCAATCAGGTAATATTGGATATAAACTTGTACAAAGATTAGCTGGAGCAAAAGCTATTGGCCCGGTTTTACAGGGGATAGCTAAACCGGTTAATGATTTATCACGAGGTTGTTCAACTGAAGATGTTATAAATGTAATAACAATTACAGCAGTACAGGCACAAAATGAATAATTATTGCCAAAAAATATATAAGGGGATGAAAATATGAAAATCTTAGTTTTAAACAGTGGAAGCTCTTCAATAAAATATCAATTATTTGATATGAAAGATGAAAGTGTTCTGGCAAGTGGTGGTATTCAAAGGATAGGTATTGATAATTCATTTCTAGAATATGAAGATAAAAGAGGAAATCAAATTAAAATTGTAAGAGATATTAGCAGTCATGCTCATGGTATTGAATTAGTTATAGATAGTTTACTTGATGAAGATTATGGTATATTAGACAATATAGATGAAATAAATGCAGTTGGTCATAGAATTGTCCATGGCGGAGAAAAATTTGCTAAATCAGTACTTGTAGATGATGATGTTATTGAACAAATTAAAGAAGTTTCTCACCTGGCTCCATTACATAATCCTCATAATTTAACAGGAATTAGGGTTTGTCAGGAATTATTACTTGATATACCTCAGTCTGCAGTCTTTGATACAGCTTTTCATCAAACAATGCCAAAAGAAGCCTACATGTATGCACTCCCTTATGAATATTATGAAAAATATGGTGTAAGAAGATATGGTTTTCATGGAACATCACATAAATATGTTTCAAATAGAGCGGCAAGTTTAGTTCAAAAAGATATTAAAGATTTGAAAATTATAACCTGTCATCTTGGAAATGGAGCAAGTGTTACTGCAATAAATGGAGGCAAATCAGTTGCTACCAGTATGGGTTTAACACCACTGGAAGGTCTTGTTATGGGAACTAGATGTGGAGACCTTGATCCTGCAATAATACCTTTTTTAATGGAACAAGAAGATTTATCAATACATGAAATTGATGATATTATGAATAAAAAAAGTGGTCTACTTGGAGTCTCTGGAATAAGTAATGATTCTCGAGATATTGAAAATGCTGCTAAAGAAGGTAACGAGAGGGCACAACTTGCTATTGATTTATTTAATTATCGTGTAAAAAAATATATAGGTGCTTATATTGCAGCATTAAATGGAGTGGATATTATTGTGTTTACTGCTGGAATAGGAGAAAATGCCATAACTGTTCGTTCTTCTATTATTGAAGGATTACATTATTTAAATACAAAAATTGATGAAGAGGCTAATAAAATACATGGAGAAGAACTTGAAATTTCAACATCTGATTCAGATATTAAAGTATTTGTTATCCCTACAAATGAAGAATTAGTTATTGCCAGAGATACACTGGAACTTGTACAAGAAAGCTAAAGTTTTTCTTGACAATTTATAATAAAATTTTATATAATTAACTGTGATGATTTTAGGGAGGAGTATTGGTTTGATTGTAGATTTAAGTAATTTAATAAATACTGGTAGTAGTAAACATCTTAAAGAAACAATTATTATTAATGATGAACTTATTAATAATAATCAAATCGTTTCTATTCCAGATAAGTTTAAT
This sequence comes from uncultured Halanaerobiales bacterium, assembly GCA_964581445.1. Classification (GTDB taxonomy): domain Bacteria; phylum Bacillota; class Halanaerobiia; order Halanaerobiales; family CAZOON01; genus CAZOON01. The sequence goes on from CAZOON010000001.1 coordinate 5,134, forward strand.
GTCGACATTACTGTATATAAAACTCAGGATTCTTTTGTATTTACTGGAACGTCAGAGGGAACTATTATCCTTAGATGTAGCAGATGTTTGGAAGAATTTAATTATAATACAAAAAATAAAATAAACAAGGAAATACTTATTAAAGATATAAAAGATTATTTAAATTTTAATTTGGAGAAAATTTTCGTAGAAAACATTATACTAGAACTTCCCTTAAAACCTTTATGTTCCGAAAATTGTAAGGGTTTATGTCCAATATGTGGACAAAATTTAAATCATGGTGAATGTAATTGTGAGATCGACACAACTGATTCCAGACTTGCAAAATTAAAGAATTTTTTTGATAATGATGAGGAGGTGTAATTATTATGGCGGTCCCCAAAAAAAGAACATCTAAGTCAAAAAAAAGAAAGAGAAGAACACACTGGAAGTTAAAAAGTCCTAATTTAATCGAATGTCCACAATGTCATGAAAAAATTCTTCCGCACAGGGTATGTCCTCATTGCGGTTATTATAAAGGAAAAGAAGTAGTATCTAAATAAAAATCAATCAATAAATGGCCTTAAATAAGGCCATTTTTTCTTGCATTTATTAAATGAATTTTGTATAATGTTATAGGCAGGTATTAAGAGCAGGTATTAAAAAGGTGATGTTTATGAGATATAAAAAAGAAGATAGGCAAAAAAAATTAAAAGCATTAATTGAAGAAAATCCATTTTTAACTGATAAAGAAATTGCTTCTTATTTTAATGTTAGTATTCAAACAATAAGATTGGATAGATTAGAATTAAATATTCCAGAAATGAGAGAAAGAACAAAAAGTTTAGCCAAAAATGCCTATAAAAGTTTGAAATCTGTTAATAGAGGAGAAGTCATTGGAGAATTAGTTAAACTAAAATTAAATAATTATGCTGAATCTTATATGTTAACTACTGAAGAAATGGCTTTACAAAAATCCCATATTATTAGAGGACAACATTTATTTGCCCAGGCTAATTCACTTGCAGTAGCTACTATTGATGCTGATACTGTTTTAACTGGAGAAGTAAATATGAGATATTACTATCCAGTTCATATAGGTGATACTCTAAAAGCACAGACAAAAGTACTAAAAAATGAAGACAAAAAATTTACAGTTAAAGTTCAAACTTATAATATCAAAAAATTAGTTTTTGAAGGTGAATTTATGATGTTTGCTATGAAGAAAGGAGATATTGATGATGAAAATAGCAATTGATGCTATGGGAGGAGATAATGCTCCAGAAGCAATAGTTAAAGGGACAATAATGGCAGCTGAAAAATTATCTGATATAACATTATATCTTGTTGGTAATAAAGATTTAATTAATGAAAATATACAATTAAGTAAATTTCCCAATATAAAAATAAAACATGCCGATGAAAAAATAGAAATGAATGAATCCCCTGCACACGCTTTAAGAAAAAAGAAAAATTCATCAATAGTTATTGGTAGTAAATTAGTAAAAGATAATAAAGTTGATGCCTTTATTTCTGCTGGGAATACTGGTGCAGTGATGGCTTCAGGTATTTTTAATATTGGAAGAATAAAAGGTATTAGTAGACCTGCTATCGCAACAGTTTTTCCATCAGCAAAAGGTCAAACTATGGTCCTTGATTCTGGCGCAAATGTTGATAGTAAAGCAGAAAATTTGTTGTATTATGCGATTATGGGACAGATACATTATCAAAATATCTTTAAAAAAAATAATCCTGGTATTGGTATTTTAAGTGTCGGTGAAGAAAAAGAAAAGGGAAACAAATTAAGTAAAAATACTTTTAAATTGCTGGAAAATGATAAACGTATAAAAAAATTCATTGGTAATATTGAAGGTAGAGATATATTTAACGGGAATTGTGATATAGTAATCTGTGATGGATTTACAGGAAATATAGTATTAAAAACTACTGAAGGTGTTGCTAATTATATTTTTTCGTTACTTAAAGAAATGTTTACTAGCAATTTAATAACACGTCTGTCTGCACTAGTAATGAAACCATATCTAAGTAAAATGAAGGAAAAATTGGATTATCGTCAATATGGTGGTGCTCCACTATTGGGAATTAATGGTGTAGTAATTATATCACATGGTAGTTCTGATGCGACTGCAATATATAATGCAATTAAAGTAGCACGAAAATCAATTATTAATAATGTAATTTACAAAATTAAAGAAGAGATTAATAAGGAGTGAGAAGAAATGAAAAGAAGAGCAACAATAACAGGTCTTGGAAAATATCTTCCAGAAAAAGTCTTAACAAATTCAGACCTTGAAAAAATTGTAGATACAAGTGAAGAATGGATAAAAACTAGAACAGGTATAAAAGAAAGACGTATAGCAGCAGAAAATGAACCTACTTCACATCTTGCTTTTCAAGCAGCAAAAAAAGCGATAGATGATGCAGGTATTTCTCCTTCTGATTTAGATTTAATAATGGTTGCAACTGTTACTCCTGATATGGTGTTTCCTGCAACAGCCTGTTTATTGCAGGATAGATTAGGAGCTAATAATGCTGCAGCCTTTGATCTTGAAGCTGGTTGTTCTGGATTTGTTTATGGTTTGAGTGTTGCCAGCCAATTTATTGAATCAGGTATGTATGATAACATTCTTGTTATTGGAGCTGAAACATTATCAAAAATTACAAACTGGGATGATCGTTCAACCTGTGTTTTATTTGGAGATGGAGCCGGAGCAGCTGTTTTGCAGGCTACAAATAAAGGTGGACTACTTGCATTTGATCTTGGTTCAGATGGTAGTGGAGGAAAAAGTCTTTATATGCCAGGAGGTGGCTCATTAAATCCAGCTAATAAAGAAACAGTTAATAATAATATGCATTATATTTATATGGAAGGTAATCCAGTTTTCAAATTTGCAGTTAAAAAAATGGGACAGGCCTCAATTGATGTTCTAAAAAAAGCAAATCTTGATACAAATGATGTTGATTTATTTATACCTCATCAGGCAAATATTAGGATTATTAATTCTGCAGCCAAAAGATTAAAACTCGATGATGACAGGGTATATGTAAATCTTCATAAATATGGCAATACTTCTACAGCATCTGTACCACTGGCACTAATTGAGGCCTATGAGGAAGGTTTAATAAATAATGGAGATCTTCTTGTGCTTGTAGCATTTGGGGCTGGATTAACCTGGGCATCAACTGTTATGGAGTGGAATAAGGAGGCATAAAATATGAAATTAACGACTAAAATAACTGATTTATTAAATATAGATGCACCCATTCTACAGGGGGGGATGGCCTGGGTTGCAACTGGCGAACTTGCTGCAGCAGTTAGCGTTGCTGGCGGCTTAGGAATAATTGGCGCTGGACATGCCCCTGCCCATATAATTAAAAATGAAATTAAAAAGGTAAAAACTAAAACTTCAAAACCCTTTGCTGTTAATATTATGCTTTTGTCAGAACATGTTGAAGAAATTATAGATTTAGTAATTAAAGAAAAAGTACCTGTAGTTACAACTGGTGCAGGAAATCCTGGTAAATATATAAAAAAGTTTAAAAAAGCTAATATTAAAATAATACCAGTTGTACCTTCTGTATCACTGGCCAGAAGAATAGAAAGGTTAGGAGTTGATGCTGTAATTGCAGAAGGTACAGAAGCAGGTGGACATATAGGTGAATTGACTACAATGTCATTAATACCTCAAATTGTTGATGCTATTGAAATACCTGTTATTGCAGCAGGAGGTATTGCGGATGGAAGAGGTTTAGTAGCTGCCCTTGCACTTGGAGCTGAAGGTGTACAAATTGGGACTAGATTTGTGTGCTCAACTGAATGTATTGCCGATGAAAATTATAAAAATGCCATAATAAATGCAGGAGACAGGGATGCTATAGTTACTGGAAGAATAACTGGTCACCCGGTACGTAATTTGAAAAATCATCTAACAAGACAACTAGATAAGATGGAAAAAAAGGGTGTAAATAAAAAAGAAATTGAACAATATGGTACCGGCAAACTACGTTTAGCTGTTATAGAAGGTGATGTTGAAAATGGAAGTGTAATGGCCGGACAGATTGCAGGCCATATATCTGATATAAAACCTGTAAAAGAAATTATTGATAAAATTATTACTGATACAAAAATCTCTTTTGATAAACTCGGAGGTATTATAAATGGATAATAAAATAGCCTTTTTATTTCCGGGACAGGGTTCACAATATCATGGTATGGGTGAAGATTTAGTGTTCAATTTTCAATTAGCTAATAATATGTTTATTGAGGCATCAAATATTCTTGATATTGATTTTAAAAAACTCTGTTATGAAGAAAATAATTCAAATTTGAATAATACAGAATATACTCAACCAGCAATTTATCTGATTAGTATAATTTTATTCAAATTGCTTGAAAAAAAAGGAATTAAACCACATGCAGTTGCTGGTCATAGTCTTGGCGAATATAGTGCATTAACAGCTGCAAAAGTTATTTCTTTTAAAGATGGATTAAAACTTGTAAGAAAAAGAGGAATATTTATGAATGAAGCCCTCTCTCCAGGCAAAGGTTCTATGGCTGCTATAATTGGTCTGGATATTAATGAAATCAAAGAAATCTGTATACAAATAAGTGGTATTTGTGAAATTGCTAATTACAATACACCCAGGCAGATTGTCATTTCTGGTGAAAAAATTGCAATTATTAAGGCATTGGAATTAGCAAAAAATTATGGAGCAAAAAGAGCAATAGAACTTGAAGTAAGTGGTCCTTTTCATTCTTCATTAATGCAATCTGCTAAAAATAAATTAGAAGAAGAATTGAATAAAATAAATTTTAATAAAACAGAGATTGATATAGTTCCTAATGTTATTGCTGATTATGCTAAAACAAGCAATGAATTAAAATGTTCTTTAATTGAGCAGCTTGATAATAGTGTTTTATGGGTTGATAGCATGAATAAGTTAATAAATAGTGGTATAGATACTTTTATTGAGGTAGGTCCTGGTAAAGTTTTAAAGGGTTTGATGAGAAGGATAAATAAAAAAGTAAAAGTATATAGTATAAATAGTTACGAATCTTATATAAAATATATTGATATTTTATCCCCGGATAAAATAATAATAAAGGACTGATTAAAATGTCTTTAGAAGGTAAAATAGCTTTAATTACTGGTAGTTCAAGAGGTATTGGTGCTGCTACTGCAATTAAATTTGCTGAAAATGGAGCAAATATTGTAATTAATTACAATTCAAATTACAAAAAAGCGGAAGAGCTTGCTGAAAAAATAAAACGTTTTGAACGCAAGGTTATTTGTATAAAAGCAAATGTAGCCAATTTAAGCGAAGTGGATAATTTAATCAAAAAAACACTTGAAGAATTTGATAAAATTGATATACTTGTTAATAATGCTGGTATAACCAGTGATAAATTACTATTAAGAATGTCAGAAGATAATTGGGATAAGGTTATGTCAACAAATTTAAAAGGAACATTTAATTGTACTAAATCAGTTATTAGACATATGCTAAAAAAACGGTCAGGCAAAATAATAAATGTATCTTCTGTTGTTGGAATAATGGGTAATATGGGTCAATCTAATTATGCGGCTTCTAAAGCAGGTATTATTGGTTTTACAAAATCTATTGCAAAAGAGGTGGGAAGTAGAGGAATAAATGTAAATGCTATTGCACCTGGTTATATTGAAACTGAAATGACAAAAAATTTAAGTGAAGATATAAGAAATGAGATGTTAAAATCTATACCATTAAACAAATTTGGAAATGTTGAAGATGTAGCAAATTTAATAACTTTTTTAGCTTCAGATGCAGCGAATTATATACATGGACAGCTTATTAATGTTGATGGCGGAATGTTAATGTGAGAGGAGGTGACATAGATGGATGATGTTTTTGCAAAAGTAAGTGATATAATTGCTGAAGAATTAGCAATTGATGAAAGCGAAATAAGTCCTGAAGCATCTTTTATTGATGATCTTGGTGCTGATTCTTTAGATGTAGTTGAATTAATTATGGCATTTGAAGAAGAATTTGATATTGAAATTCCTGATGAAGATGCTGAGGCTATTGCAACAGTGAAAAATGCTGTTGATTATATTGAAGAGAATTTATAATTATTAATATCTGTGGATTTCCCCGTTCAAATAAACGGGGCTTATCCACAAATTTAGAGGAATTTGGAGGAAAATCTTTTGAATTTACCTACCTTAAAGATAGGAAAATTAATAGCAAAAATTCCAATTATCCAGGGAGGAATGGCTGTAAAAATCTCTACTGCTCCTTTAGTTGCAGCAGTTGCCAATGAAGGAGGAATAGGCATAATTGGAGCATCCGGTATGGAGAGTAATGAGTTAAAAAATGAGATAGAAAGAGCAAGAGAATTAAGCAGTGGTATAATAGGTGTAAATATAATGGTGGCAGTATCCAATTTTAAAAAATTAGTAAATACAGCCATTAGTAAAAATATTGATTTAATAATTGCCGGGGCAGGTTTTTCACGCGATATTTTTTCTTTAGGTAAAGAAAATAATATTGAAATTGTTCCTATTGTTTCTTCTTTAAAACTAGCAAAAATATCAGAAAAACTTGGTGCTTCTGCAATCGTTGTAGAAGGTAAGGAAGCAGGGGGACATCTGGGTACAGATAAGTCTATGAAAACCTTAATAAAAAAAATATCCCGGGTTATTAATATCCCTGTTATAGCTGCCGGAGGTATAATTAATGGCAAGGATATTGTTGAAGCACTGAAATTAGGTGCTGATGGTGTTCAAATGGGTTCACGTTTTGTGGCAAGTGAGGAATGTGATATTTCAGAAATTTTTAAAAAGAAGTATATAAATGCCCAAAAAGATGATTTTTTAATTATAAAAAGTCCAGTAGGATTACCAGGTCAGGCAATTAAAAATGAATTCACTGAACTTTTAGAACAGGGAAAAGTTAAAACAGGACAATTATGTAAATATCAATGCTTAAAAAAATGTTCTAGAAGTTTTTGTATTATGAAGTCTTTAGAAGCAGCCAGAATAGGAAATATGAAAGAAGGATTAGTATTTGCTGGACAGGAAGCATATCGCATTAATAAAATATTATCAGTTAAAGATATTTTTACAAAATTAATAAATGAAGCACTTGATTTCTTGCAGGAAGGAGCAAAAAAATGAGTAATCGTGTTGTAATAACTGGACTGGGTATAATAACTTCCCTTGGTCAAAAAATTGATGTCTTCTGGAATAATTTAATTAATGGTAAATCAGGTATAAATAAAATTAATAAATTTGATGTTAGTGATTATGCCAGTCAAATCGGTTCTGAAATTACTGATTTTGATTCATCAGATTATATAGATAAAAAAGAAGCAAAAAGAATGGGTAAGTTTACTGAATATGCTGTTTATGCTGCTTTGAAAGCAATAAACTTTTCTGGACTGGAAATTAATGAGCAAAATAATGACAGGGTTGGCGTTTTAATTGGCTCTGGTATTGGCGGCCTGGATGTAATGGAAAAACAGATAGAAAGACTTCTTAATAAAGGACCTAGAAGGGTTAGTCCATATTTTATACCTATGATGATCTCAAATATGGCTTCAGGGCAAATCGCTATCCACACTGGCGCTAAGGGACCTAATAGTAATGCGGTTACTGCCTGTGCATCTGGAACTACTGCAATTGGTGAGGCTTCAGAGATTATTAGAAGAGGCGATGCTGATATCATGATTGCCGGGGGAACAGAGGGAGCAATTACTCCATCAGCACTTGCTGGTTTTAGTTCTATGAAAGCACTCTCAACACGTAATAATGAGCCTGAAAAGGCAAGTAGACCATTTGACAAAGAACGAGATGGTTTTATAATTGGTGAAGGTTGTGGAATAGTTATATTAGAAAAATTGGAAAATGCTTTAAAAAGAAAAGCAAATATATATGCTGAAATAATGAGTTATGGCATGTCAGGAGATGCTTATCATATAACCCAGCCTGCCCCTGAAGGAGATGGTGCATCAAGGGCGATGGAAATGGCAATTAAAAAATCTGGTTTAGATAAAAATGATATTAAATATATTAATGCTCATGGGACCTCTACACCTTTAAATGATAAGTTTGAAACAATGGCTATAAAAAAAGTTTTCAAAGATGAAGCCTATAATAAATTTATTAGTTCCACAAAATCAATGACAGGTCATCTTCTGGGCGCTGCAGGAGGCGTTGAAACAATAATTTCTACACTTGTTCTTAATAATAATATTATTCCTCCAACAATTAATTATGAAAATCCTGATCCGGAGTGTGACCTCAATTATGTACCAAATAATGCAATAGAGCAAAAAAATATTAATGCTGTATTAAGTAATTCATTTGGTTTTGGTGGACAAAATGCCTGTATAGTTTTAAAAAACTTTGAATAAATAGTATAGGAGAAATTTAAAATGGCTTTAATATATAATTATGAAAATCTTAATAAAATTGAAGAATTAATTAATATTATTTTTAAAGATAAAATAATTCTACAATGTGCTATTACACATAAATCTTTTTCTAATGAAAATAGACATTTGAATTTAAGTGATAATGAAAGATTGGAATTTTTGGGAGATTCAGTATTGAGTATTATAATCAGTACAAATATATTTAAACATTTCCCAGATTATCCAGAAGGTGAGCTTGCTAAGATGAGAGCTGTCCTGGTAAGTGAACCTGTATTAGCAGATTTAACTAGAAATTTAAATATAAGTAATTATATTTTAATGGGTAAAGGTGAAGAACTTACTGGTGGTAGAGATCGGGATTCAATTTTAGCTGATACTATGGAAGCTTTAATTGGGGCTTTATATTTAGACCAGGGCTTAGAAATAACAAGTAAATTTGTAATTAAAATTTTTAAGGATGATATTAAAGCAGTAGAAGAAGGAAAACATATTCAGGATTATAAATCAATGTTACAGGAAATAGTTCAACGTGATAATACAGAAAGACCCGAATACAGGGTTGCTGATGAAAAAGGCCCTGACCATAATAAAACTTTTTTAATCGAAGTCAATTTAAATAATAAAAAAATTGGTCTTGGCCAGGGATCAAGCAAAAAAGAAGCAGAACAAAATGCAGCTAAAGCTGCCTTAAACAATTTAGGAGAATTATAATATATTATTTTTCCGGGATATTTTTAATATTTATTTCATAATTATCTTTATATAAGAATAAAAATATTTTTCCCGGGAGGTATTACAATTGAATAAGTTTTTACGTAAAATCGAAAGATTTTTTCTTTATTTAATTATGATTGCTTTAATATTGGTCTTAAGTATACAGATTATTATGCAAGATAATGATTCATACCTTAAATTAAAGAAATATGAATATACCATCAGAAATTTTTTTAATAAAAGAGCTGAACTTGTTGAAGTTATTGATAAAAAGAAAACAGGTCTTATTATTATAGACTTACTTCAATCTAAATCCTTGCCTCAAGTTTATATATTAAAAAACAATAAAAGAGTATCTAATTTTAGTAAAGGCTATGTTATTCTTGATGTAAGAGATGGTGATTTTATTGAAATTGATGCCAGTAATTATAAAAACGCATTATGGTTTGAAATTACAGAAATAAATAAAAATATTAGTTCTTTAAAAAAAGGTAAACAATTCAGGATAGAAAATAATAAGATTGCTTTAGGAGTAATTAAATTCAATAATAAAATTTAATTAATTGCATATTTAATTTTATTATGATAAAATATTGAAAATATTACTACACCCTTATAAAGGGTGTTTTTTACTTAAAAGAGGTGAGAAAACATGATGGGAGTTCGAGGTGCTATTACAATTGAAAAAAATAATAGCAAATATATTTTAAAAGCGACAGAAAAATTAATCGAAGAAATGTTGCAACAAAACAAAATTGATAATAGTGAAATAGTAAGTATAATTTTTACTGCTACAAAAGATCTGGATAAAGTTTATCCAGCACGGGCAGTAAGAAATATGGGCTATACTGATATACCATTAATGTGTTATCAAGAAATGAATGTTAATAATTCACTCAAATATTGTATCCGGGCCATGATCTATATTAATAGAGATTGTAATAGAAAAGATATCAATCATATATATCTTGAAAAAGCAAAATCTTTGAGACCTGATCTAATAAAGGAGGAAGATTAATGATTGTAGTAATGAAAGATAATATTAATGAAAAAGACATAAAGAAGGTAAAAAAGAGAATAGAAGAACTGGGGTACAATACTCATATTTCACAGGGAGCTACAAAAACAATTATAGGTATTATAGGTGATTTGAATCGTGAAGAATTAATTGATTCACTTGCCGCTTATGAAAAAATTGAAAAATTGGTTCCAATACAGGAGCCCTTTAAATTAGCTGGTAAATCATTTAAGGCTGAAAGAACCATTATTGATATAGGTAATGGTGTAAAGATTGGTGGAAAAGAAATAATTTTAATGGCTGGTCCCTGTGCAGTAGAGAGCAAAGAACAGGTTTTAAGTATTGCACGTGCGGTTAAAAAAGCAGGTGCAAAAATATTAAGAGGTGGGGCCTTTAAGCCTAGAACATCACCTTATAGTTTTCAAGGTTTACATGAGGAAGGTCTAAAATATTTGAAAACAGCTTCAAAAGAAACTGGTTTAAAAGTTATTACAGAGGTTATGGACCCAAGAGATGTTGAACTGGTTGCCAAATATACTGATATATTTCAAATTGGAGCAAGAAACATGCAAAACTACTTTTTACTAAAAGAAGTAGGAAAATGTAAAAAGGCAGTTCTATTAAAAAGAGGGATGTCTGCTACATATAAGGAGTTATTAATGGCTGCAGAATATATTATGTCTGAAGGAAATCATAATGTAATATTATGTGAGAGAGGAATACGAACTTTTGAGAATTATACAAGAAACACACTTGATTTGGTAAGTATACCAGTTATAAATAAATTAAGCCATTTGCCTATAATAATTGATCCCAGTCACGCGACTGGTCACTGGGATTTAGTTGGCTCTGCTGCAAAGGGGGCCGTTGCAATGGGAGCTGATGGTTTAATTATTGAAGTCCATCCCGAACCTAGTAAGGCCTTAAGTGACGGACAACAATCTTTGAAATTTGAGACTTTTTCTAAATTAAGTTCTGAATTAAAACAGATTGCAGAAATAATTGGTCGTGAAATTTAATGAATAAGATTGGTATATATGGCCTGGGATTAATAGGAAGCTCGCTGGGTCTTGCCTTTAAAAAATATTTACCTTCAGTAAATGTTTATGGAAAAGATATTAAACAGCGAAATGAAATATATTCATTAAATAATAATATAATTGATAAAACTATAAATAAAGATAATCTAAGTGATTTAGATATTATTTTTTTATCCCTTCCAATATCAAAAAGTATTGATGTTATTGATGAAATTTTTCCATTAATAAATTACAATAAAACTATAATTACAGATACTGGCAGCACAAAAAATGAGCTAATAAATCAAATTACAAATAAATATCCTGAAGTAAAATACATTGGAGGACACCCACTTGCAGGCAAGGCTAAAAGCGGACCAGAATATGGAGAGCCAGATTTATTTTTAAATAAATTATATTTTTTAATTACTGATAGCAGTAAAAATACTGATAATTATAATTATCTTAAAACTATTTTAAGTTCTATAGGTGCAAAAGTAAATATTATTAAAGCAGATTTACATGATAAATATCTATCTTATACAAGCCATATGCCACAATTGATTTCATCAATTTTAATAAATAATATTTATGAAAATTTGAGTAATGAAAAATTAATTAATAAATTTACTGGCACTGGACTCCTTAGCATGGTCAGACTGGCCCAGAGCAATCCTGATATGTGGTTAGACATATTTATGACAAATTCAGAAAATATAATTGATAATATTGATAAATATATAAACAAACTTGAAGCATTCAAAAACGCGATAAATAAAAATGATAAGGATAGAATATTATCAGAAATGACAACTGCTAATAAAAATCATGATAAACTTATAAAAAGGTGAGAAAATGAAATTAAGAATTTCTAAGAAAAATAAATTAAAAGGTAAAATTAAAGTTCCCGGTGATAAATCTATATCTCATAGATCTATAATAATCAATTCTCTTGCTAAGGGTAAAAGTGTTATTAAGGGCTTTTTAGAAAGCGAAGACTGCCTTCATACTTTAAATGCCTTTAGACAAATGGGAGTAGAAATTGAAAAAAAAGAAGCAGGTAACTATATAATTAATGGAAATGGTCTTAATAATTTGCATGAGCCTGATAAAATTATTAATTGTGGAAATTCTGGTACATCTATGAGATTATTAAGTGGGGTTTTATCAGGACAAAATTTTTATGCAGTTTTAAATGGTGATGATTCTCTTCGCAATAGGCCCATGAAACGTATTATTGAACCTCTTAGAAAAATGGGGGCAGATATATGGGGAAGAGATAAAAATAATAAAGCCCCTTTAAGTATAAATGGAAAAAATCTATCAGGTATAAATTACAATTTACCTGTAGCCAGTGCTCAGGTGAAGTCTGCAATATTACTAGCCGGTCTTTATACAAAAGAAGAACTTATTATTAAAGAACCAGGTGTTTCAAGAGATCATACCGAAAGATTTTTATTAAATTGTGGTATAAATATTAATATTAATAATAGAACCATTAAATTAAAAAAAGGCAAAAAAATATTAAATCCATTAGATATGCAAATACCTGGAGATATTTCATCTGCTTCATTTTTTATAGCAGCAGGTTTAATTATTCCTGATAGTGAGATATTAATTAAAGATATTGGTGTGAATCCTACAAGAAGTGGTATAATTGATCTTATTAAAAAAATGAATGGTAAAATAGAGCTTTTAAATTATAGAAATAATAATGGTGAGCCAATTGCTGATATACTTGTTAGACATAGTAAATTAAAAGCAAATACTATTGAAAAAGATATCATTCCACGTTTAATTGATGAAATACCAATTATATCTATTATTGCATCTCAGGCTGAAGGAAAAACTATAATAAAAGATGCAGAAGAACTAAGGGTTAAAGAAACAGATAGAATAAAAGCTATTGTTTGTGAACTTAAAAAAATGGGAGTAAATATAGAAGAAAGAAAAGATGGCTTAATTATTAATGGTCCTTCAAAATTAAAGGGTGGAGTTAAAATTAATACATATGGTGACCATAGAATAGCTATGTCCTTCATAATTGCTGCCTTAATAGCAAATGGAGAAACAATTATTAAAAATACTTCCTGTATTAATACCTCCTTTCCTGGTTTTATGAAAATAATTAATTCTTTATAATATTTATTCTTAAATAATTATTAGGGAGTTGTAATATGAATAAATATCAAAAAGCTGTTAAATTAATTAAATCATCCTCACATATAACAGGTTTTACTGGTGCTGGAATCTCAGTTGAAAGTGGAATACCTCCATTTAGAGGTGAAAATGGTATCTGGAGTAAATATGATCCAGGAATCCTCTACATAAATAGTTTATATAATAATCCTGACACAACCTGGAAACATATTAAAGAAATATTTTATGATTTTTTTGGAAAAGCCAAACCCAATGAAGCACATAAAATACTTGCTAAGATGGAAAAAGAAGGATTATTAGAAACTATTATTACTCAAAACATAGATAACCTTCATCAAGATGCCGGGAGCAAAAATATCCTTGAATTTCATGGTAACTCCAGAGAACTTATTTGTCTAGAATGTGGTGAAAGATATAAAATAAATAATTCTATTTTTGATAATATGCCCCCACTATGCAAAAATTGTGGTGGTATATTAAAACCTGATTTTGTTTTTTTTGGAGAATCAATACCAGAGCCTGCAAGAAAATTATCTTTTAAAGAAGCTGAACTAGCTGACTTATTTATAGTAATTGGAACCACTGGTGAAATACAGCCTGCTTCATTAATTCCTTTAATAGCTAAAGAAAATGGTGCAAAAATTATTGAAATCAATACTGATAAGTCTAATTACACTGATAATATTACTGATATATTTTTACAGGAAAAGGCCACTGATGCCATGCAAAAATTATTTGCAGAATTAAGCACAAAAGGAGACTAGTTTTTATGTATACTATTGCTATAGATGGACCTGCTGGAGCTGGCAAAAGTACTGTTGCAAAATTATTAGCTAAAAAATTAAATATAAAATATATAAACACAGGTGCTATGTATCGAGCAATTACATTATTATGTCTAAAAAAAAATATTGATATTAATAATAAAAAAAGAATTATTGAACTTGTTCATAATTCCAAAATTATTGTTGATGATGATAAAATTATATTAAATAATAAAGATCTTAGTGAGGAAATTCGTTCCTCAAAAGTTGATGCTCTGGTTTCTAAAGTTGCCAGCATAAAAGAAGTCAGATATGAACTCGTAAATAAACAAAAAAAAATGGCCCAAAATACAAGTGTTGTTATGGAAGGACGTGATATAGCTACTAAAGTTCTTCCTGATGCTGATTTTAAGTTTTTTATAACCGCATCAAAAAATGCCCGTGCAGAAAGAAGATATAAAGATTTAAAAAAAAATGGGGAAAAAATATCTTTTAATAAAGTTTTAAATCAAATTAAAAAAAGAGACGAGTTTGATAAAACAAGAAAATATTCACCACTTATACAAGCTAAAGAGGCAATAGAGATTAATACTACTTCCCTGAATGTAGATGAAGTAATGAATATTATAATTAATAAAATTCAAGGAGATAATACTTATGGGTAAAATTTTATATTATTTTGCATATTTAATATTTAATATTTACTTTTGTATTTTTCATCATTGGGAAATAAGGGGTAAAAGAAATAGGCCCCCAAATGGACCAGTAATCGTAGTAGCCAATCATATTAGTGCCCTTGATCCTCCACTGCTTGGTTCTATTATGAATAGACCTGTCCATTTTATGGCTAAAGAAGAATTATTAAAAAATCCTATTACAAAATGGTTCTTATTAAAAATTGGTGTAATACCTGTAAAAAGGGGAAAGGCAGATAGAAAAGCCTTGCTTAGTTCTCTTAAGCTATTAAAAGAAAATAGGGTCTTTGGAATTTTCCCTGAGGGAACAAGACATAAACCCGGGAAATTAGGAAAGGCAAAACCGGGTACAGTATTAATTGCTTTGAAAAGTAAAAGTCCAATTTTACCTATTGGTATAAAAAATATTAATTCCAGTAAAAAAACACTTGTTTCAATAGGAAAAACATATACATTAGACAGTTATTATGATAGGAAATTAACAAAAGAAGAAAAAACGGAAGTTGCTGATATAATTATGAAAAGTATAGAAAATCAAATAAATAAATTATAAAATATCTTTATTTAAAAGGATTTAAGATAAAATTTTTATATTTTAGGGAGGATTTTAGATATTAATAGCGAAAAGTTATAAAAGGCAGGAAATAATGTAAATATCTAATGGGTATACTATTAATTGTTCTGTTGTTCTGGAAGGAGGTGAAGGTTCTGGAGATTGTCACTGCGGAGGAAGCAGGTTTCTGTTTTGGTGTAAAACGAGCACTGGATATTGTTAATAATACAGCTAAAAGTTTTACAAATGACTCTATATATACTCTGGGACCATTAATACATAATCCGCAGGTAGTAAAAAAACTTGAAAATTTGGGTGTTAAGGCTATAGATACTATTCATGATATTGATGAGGGAGTTATTATCATCAGATCCCATGGAGTTGAACCTGGTATTATAGAAAAAGCCCGAAATAAGGGATTACATATAATAGATGCAACTTGCCCATTTGTTAAAAATGCACAGAAATATGCTAAATCATTAACAGATGACGCATATCAAACCTTTATATATGGTGATCATAATCATCCTGAGGTTAAAGGTATCTTTGGAGCATCAAATAATAGAGCACATATAATTAGTAATCTTCAAGATTTATTAGAATATAATCTTGAAGAAAAAGTTGGTTTTGTTGCTCAAACCACACAAAAACCTGATGATTATAATAATATTATCTGTTCTGTCTTAAATAAAATAAAAGAACTAAAAGTTTACAATACTATCTGTAACACAACAGAAATTCGGCAGACTAGAGCAGTTAAACTTGCTGCTAAAGTAGATGTAATGATTGTAATTGGGGGTTATAATAGTGCAAATACAAATCGTCTTGCCGAAATATGTTCAAATACAGGTACCCCAACCTATCATATAGAAATTGCGGATGAGATTAATTGGGAATGGATAAAAGGAAAAGAAAAAGTTGGAATAACCGCCGGGGCATCTACCCCTGATTGGTTAATTAAGGAGGTCATAGAGGTAATGAGTGAAGAAAATAAAGAAATTGAAGTAAATGAAGAAATTGAAAATAATGAAGAAGAAGTAAAAGAAACAGAAGTTATAGAAGAAGAAGTTATAGAAGAAGAAGTTGAAACAGTTGAAGAAAATAATGAAGAAGCAAATGAAGAAATTAATGAAGAAAAAGAAGAAGAAGTTCAAATAAAATATAGTGATAATGATATAGCTGATTTGAAAAAGGGTCAAACAGTAAAAGGTGTAGTTGTAGAAATTAATGAAAGTGGAGTTTATGTCGATGTTGGTTATAAAACTGAAGGATTTATTCCATTAAGAGAACTTAGCAATAAAAATATTGATGATCCAAATAAAATTATTAATGTTGATGATGAAATAACTGTTGTTATACTAACCCTGGAAGATGAAGAGGGTAATATGATTCTTTCAAAGAAAAAAGCTGATTATGAACAAGCCTGGGAAGAAATTCTTGAAGCTTATGAAAATGAAGAAATTATTGAAGCAGAGGTTAGTAAAGAAGTAAAAGGTGGCTTAGTAGTTGATGTTGGTGTTAGAGGTTTTATACCTGCTTCACATGTTGCTATTGGATATGTTGAAGATTTAAATCAATATGTTGGTAAAAAACTGAAATTAAAAATAATTGAAGTCGAAAGAGAAAATAATAATGTTGTCTTATCAGCTAAA
>CAZOON010000002.1:0-19970 GCA_964581445.1 uncultured Halanaerobiales bacterium
CATCAATAACCTGTTGAGACAGATTGGTTCTGGCATCATACATGGTTAATAAAACACCTTCTATATATAAGGAAGGATTTAAATTTTTTTTCACTAATTTAACGGCTCTCATTAATTGGCCTAATCCTTCAAGGGCATAATACTCACATTGAATCGGAACAATTATACTATCAGAAGCAGTCAGGGCATTAAGGGTTAATAATCCAAGCGAAGGAGGACAATCAAAAATTATATAATCATAATCATCATCCATTTCAGCTATAACACGCTTAATTTTGCTTTCCCTGGACATCATAGATACCAATTCGATTTCAGCACCAGCAAGTTCAATATTTGCTGGCAGTATATAGAGGTTTTCCATGACTGTTGTTTTAACAACATCTCTGGCATCTTCATCTTCAATTAAAACATTATATATACTTAATTCAAGGTTGCTTTTATCCAGGCCAACCCCACTACTAGCATTTCCCTGAGGGTCAACATCAACTAAAAGTACTTCTTTTCCCAACTCAGCGATACCTGCACCCAGATTCACAGCAGTCGTGCTTTTTCCAACCCCGCCTTTCTGGTTTACAATCGCAATTTTTTTGCCCAAAGTAATCACCCCTTAACATTCCTGGGAAGTCTAATAGTATATTCAATATAATCATCCCTATCTTCTTTATCAACATCTACAGCAAGTCCAGCATCCCGCATATCTTTAATGGTTTTATTAAGTGTATTTGTAAAAATCCTTAAATCTTTAAAAACAGTAATTACCTTCTTTTTTTGTTCTTTTTCCTGATTAAGTCTCTTTTCAATCATCTTCTCTGTTTCTCTTACTGTCAATCCTTCATTTATTATTATATCTGCAATTTCTAGCTGCAAACTTTCATCTGTTATTTTTAATAAAGATCTGGCATGTCTTTCAGATACCAGTGGGTTATTTAATTTATGTAATACAATATCCGGTAATTTTAATAATCTCAATTTATTAGCAATTGTAGATTGGCTTTTCCCGATTTTTTCAGCAAGTTCTTCCTGAGTTAGATTAAATTCATTTATTAATTTGCGGTAAGCCAGGGCCTCTTCCATAAAACTCAAATCTTTCCTCTGGAGATTTTCAACCAGAGCCAATTCAGCAATTTCCATATCATTAAAATCTCTTACTATAGCAGGAACATTTTCCATAACCAGTAATTTAGCCGCCCTCAGACGACGCTCTCCTGCTATAAGTTGAAATTTATTATCCTGAACAGTATCTTTCCTTACAATAAGAGGTTGAATAACACCATACGATTTAATGGATAAAGCAAGTTCTTTAATTTCTTCCTCTTGAAAGTCAATGCGTGGTTGATAAGGATTTGGTATAAAATCTTCTACGGGGACTAATATTACCTCTTCATTTTTTTCACCCTGGATAAATGGAAACCTCATCTTTATATTACCTCCATAAGTATCAACTATAATATTCTTGATTAATAAAATTTTTCCTGCTTTTTTCCTTTTTAAAGAGGCCGTTTTTTTGGAATGCCGTTTCTTCTGGGATATTTTGAAGGAGTAGGCAATACTTTTTTTGCAATAATAATATATCTTTCTCCTGGAATCAGCTTATTATTAACTGAAATAATCCTGAAGAGCTCTCCTCCCAGTAAATTTAAAGCTCTCTTTGCTTGTTTTAACTCAGTCTCATATTCTGGCCCTTTATAAAGGGCCATCAAAGCTCCTGGTTTTACTAAAGGTATAGTATATTCAAAAAGCACATTTAAAGGAGCAACCGCCCTGGAAACAGCCATATTAAATCTTCCTCTAAACTCTTTTTTCCCTACTAATTCAGCCCTGGAGTGAATAAGTTCAATATTATTCAGTTCCAATCTATTTTTTAATTTTAGCAAAAAATTTATCCTTTTTAATAAAGAATCTAATAAAACAATATCTAAATCTGGCCTATAAATTTTTAAGACCATACCAGGAAAACCTGCCCCAGTTCCAACATCAATGAGATTTTTTTCGTCTTTTAGGAAGGGTATTAAACTAAGTGAATCAATAAAATGTTTTGTAATAACTTCCTCTTCTTTTGTAATTGAAGTAAGATTATATTTTTTGTTTTCTTCTAAAAGAAATTTCATATAAATATATAATTTTTCGAGAATATTCTCATTATAATCTAAAGCTAAAGATTCAAGTCCGTCTTTAAGCTTTTCTTTAAATATTACTTTCTCCAAGTTTTTTTTCCTTTCTCTGTCCCTGCTCCAGATAAATCATCAAAACAGATATATCGGCAGGTGATACCCCGGATATCCTTGAGGCCTGACCAATTGAACGTGGTTGGATTTTGTTTAACTTTTCCCTGGCCTCTAGACGAAGATTTTCAAGTTCATTATAATCCATATTTTCAGGGATTAATTTATCTTCCATTTTTTTGAATTGCTCAACCTGTTTTAATTGACGGTCAATATAACCTTTGTACTTAACTTGAATATTGATCTGCTCTACAAGCACTTTTGGATAATCAGGCAAATCATTACTAAATAATTTTAGATCTTCATAATTTAACTCTGGCCTTCTGAGTATTTTCTCCAGACTTGTGGGTTTACTTAAATCACCACTTTTTAGTTCCTGAAGTTTTTTTCTTACTTCCTGAGTAGGGTTAAGTTGTGTGTTTTTCAAAATCTCCATAGTTTCTTTAATCATATTCATTTTGTTTTTATAACTTTGATAACGCTCTTTAGATATTAGGCCTAAATTATGACCCTTTTCTATTAAGCGTTGATCTGCATTATCCTGTCTTAACAATAATCTGTATTCAGCCCTGGAAGTCATTATTCTATAGGGCTCATTTGTCCCCTTGGTTACCAATTCATCTATTAATACTCCAATATAAGCCTCAGATCTTTTCAATATTAAAGGCTTTTTGCCCTGAAGGCTTAAGGCCGCATTAATTCCTGCTACAAGACCCTGACCCGCTGCTTCTTCGTAGCCAGAAGTACCATTAATCTGGCCGGCAGTATATAAACCATTTATATTTTTGGTCTCCAGACTTAATTTTAATTGGGTAGGATCAATACAATCATACTCTATTGCATATCCAGGTCTCATTATTTCTACATTTTCAAGTCCAGAAAGTGTTTTTATCATCTCAACCTGGACATCTGAAGGGAGACTTGTTGAAAAACCTGATACATAATATTCATCTGTTAACTCTCCTTCAGGTTCCAAAAAAATTTGATGCCTGTTTTTATCTGGAAATCTAACTACCTTATCTTCAATAGATGGACAATAGCGGGGACCAACCCCTTCTATATCTCCACTAAAAAGTGGAGTCCTCATCTTATTATCCCTTATAATTTTATGAGTTTTTTCATTTGTATAGGTTAACCAGCAGGATACCTGCTCACGCTCAAACGGCTTTGAAGTAAAAGAAAAGCTAAGTCCATTTTCTCCCTTTTGCTCATCCATTTTTGAAAAATCAAGACTATTTTTGTTTACACGTGGTGGTGTACCAGTTTTAAATCTTCTAAGTTCAAGACCAATCTCATTTAAGGATCCAGATAATTTATTGGCCGGATACTGTTGATTGGGACCTGAATTAAATGTAGCCTCACCAATAATAATTTTCCCTTTAAGAAATGTGCCGGTGGTTAAAATTACTTTTTTGCTTTTGTATAATATACCTGTCTTTGTTATTACTCCTTTTACTTCATTATCTTCTACTAATATATCCTCAGCAATATCCTGTTTTAAATCAAGATTTTCTTGCCTTTCAAGTATCCTCTTCATTCTTATATGATATTTCTTTTTATCTGCCTGTCCCCGCAAACCATGAACAGCAGGACCCTTACTTGTATTTAACATTCTGATTTGAATCATAGTTTCATCCATATTTCTTGCCATTTCTCCACCCAGGGCATCTATCTCTCTTACTATATGAGATTTACCTGGTCCCCCAAGGGATGGATTACAGGGCATAAAAGCAACATGGTCAAGATTTACGGTTAATACTAAAACTTTTTTCCCCATTCTGGCTGGAGCAAGCCCAGCCTCACAACCCGCATGACCAGCTCCAATAACAATAATATCATATTCTTTTGGATATTCTAATTGATAATTACTCATCAAAATTATTCTCCTTATTTACTTTCTTTTATTTCCCCAGACAAAAATCCGAAAAAATCCTATCAATTATATCTTCAGTCACCGTTTCTCCAGTAATCTCTCCAATATAATTTAAGCTGTCTTTAATATCAATAGTTAAAAAATCATATGCCATACCATTATTATAAGCCTCAATAACCCTATCTAAAGATTCAAGTGCTCTCTTCAGGGCATTTATATGTCTTGCCCTGCTTATAAAAACCTCATTATCAGGATTAATTTCTTTAATAAAAACTTCATTTATTATTGCATCTTTTAATTCATTGAGACCTTCTTCCTCTTTTATTGAAATCCAAATTATTGGGTGCTCCAAAAAATATTCATCAATTTTTTCACGATCAATTTTATTTGGAAGGTCAGTTTTATTTATTATTACAATAAGTGGTTTTTCTTTTATTAAATCATATACTTTAAGGTCTTCGTCTGTAATCCCCTGATTTACATCCAACATCATTAAAACCAGGTCAGCATTATTCAATGAATCCCGAGTTTTCTCAACCCCAATTTTTTCAACAAGATTTTCCGTTTCCCGGATACCAGCGGTATCAATTATTTTGAGAGGTATACCTTTTAGATTAATATATTCAGCAATAATATCCCTTGTTGTCCCAGGTACCTCTGTTACAATTGCCCTTTTTTCCTCCAGAAAAAAATTTAAAAGACTGGATTTTCCTACATTAGGTTTGCCTACAATTACAGTTTTAATCCCTTCCTGATATATCTTCCCCTGTCTGCTGGTTTCAAGAAGAGTTTTTATTTTTTCTTTAATATTATTTATTCTTTCTCCCAATTCTTTAGAGTTAAAACCTTCAATTTCATCTTCAGGAAAATCTATTGCTGCTTCCAGATGTGATAATAAAACAATAATATCATCTCTTAAGCCTTCAATTATATTTGATAGCTTTCCTGTTAAATGGGCTACTGATAGGTCAAGTCCCTTTTCAGTACGGGCATTAATCACTTCCATAATACCTTCTGCCTGAGCAAGATCAATCCTGCCATTTAAAAAAGCCCTTTTTGAGAACTCTCCTGGCTCAGCCATTCTGGCCCCATTTTTTATAAGTAACTCAAGTACATTTTCCAGGGGTTTAATACCACCATGACAATCTATTTCAACAACATTTTCACCGGTAAATGAACGGGGTCTTCTCATTACTGTTACTATTACTTCATCTATTAGTCTAGATATTTTTTTATCAATTATATAACCATAATGTACAGTATGGCTATCCACATCTTTTAAATATTTATGTTTTTTCATTTTAAATATTTTATCAACAATTATCTCTGCCTCAGGGCCACTTACCCTGATCTTCCCTACACCTCCTGTACCATAGGGAGTGCTAATAGCCGCAATAGTATCTTCTTTTAATATATTCAATTAAATTCCCCCTGCATCTATCAACTAAACCCAGCAGGATTTCCCACTGGGTTTAGGCTTTGTTTTATTTGCTATTCATGAGCGGCAGTTTCTATAGTTACTTTTCTAAAAGGTTCTTTCCCCTGGCTATAAGATTTAACCCTGCGGTCCTTCTTTATTGTTATATGAATAATCCTTCTTTCATGTGGTGGCATTGGCTCCAGCACCACTCTTCTACCAGTTTTAATGGCTTTTCTGGCTAATTTTTTTGCCAGCCGGATTAAAGTTTGTTTTCTTCTATCTCTATAACCCTCCGCATCAAGTATAACCCTATAATAATGATCAGTATTCTTATTAATAACCAGTGAACTTAGATATTGTAAAGCATCTAATGTTTCTCCTCTATGACCAATTATAATTCCCAGATCAGGACTACTTAAATTATATTTTACCTGTTCAGAATTTGTCTCTTCCTGGATAACCTCAACTTGAACATAAAGAGAAGTATAAACAAAAACAGCTTCTAAAAATTCCTTGCCTGTTTTTACAGGATCGGGTTTTGCTTTTACTTCTACTAAAGCATCTTTATTACCAATTATACCAAATAAACCTCTGTTGTTTTCCTGTAAAACTGTTATTTCCGCTTCTTCTCTAGTAATATTCAATTTTTCTAATGCTTTTGAAATGGCCTTCTCTACCGTTTTACCTTCTTTCCTGACACTCTGCATTATTTTTCTGTTGCCCCCTTTACTGCCGGCTCACGCGAAAGTAAGAATTGTTGTACTCCTGTAAATAAAGTAGAGGTCAACCAGTATAAAAGGACTCCTGAAGGTAATTGAAAACCTATAAATACGATAAATATAGGCATAATCCACATAACCATATTGTTTTGACTTGAAGCAGATGTTTTCTGGGTTATATATGTTTGAGCAATCATTGCAAGCGCATTTAAAATAACTATTGCAATATCAGGTGTCGCCAGTGATCCACTTGTTAAAGTACCAATCCATAAAAAAGTAGAATCGGCCATGGTTTCACCTAAACCAAGTATTGACCTATAAAGAGGTATTAATATTAAAAGCTGTAAAACCATAGGAAAACAACCTGCTGCAGGGTTTACATTATTCGCTTTATAAAGTTTCATCATTTCTTCCTGTTGTTTTTCTTTATTATCTTTATATTTCTTTTTAATAGACTCCATTTGAGGTTGTAAATCCTGCATTGCCTTCATAGATCTTGTTTGCTTTGCCGTTAAAGGATAAAGTAAAAATTTAATTATTAATGTAAATATTATGATAGCAAGTCCATAATTATGGACAAGTCCATATAAAAATAAAAGGGCCTGTGACATTGTATCTCCTAACCAACCGAACATATTATTTCCTCCTCTTCATTACTCCAGATTTTTTCAATAATTTTTTTGTTTCATTTTTTAAACCATTAAAATCAAGTTTATTGACCGGGTTACGTGCTATAAAAATAAGGTCATATCCTATTTTGATGTTTTCTTCTTCACTACGAATTATTTCCTTCATTCTTCTTTTTAATTTATTTCTAACTACAGCTTTACCTATTTTTCTGGAGATAGAAAAACCATTTCTGGAGAAATTCTTTTTATTCTCTAATAAATATAATACCAGATAAAAACTGGCATATGATTTACCTTTATTATAAACCCGTCTAAAATCTTTATTTGTTTTAAGACTTTTCACAAAATTATTTTTTTCCCCCTGAAAAACATATTTTAAGTACTATATTTAACCTAACCCATACAATCTTAATTATATGTTATTTATATTTTAGAGTCAAGGTT
Organism: uncultured Halanaerobiales bacterium; assembly: GCA_964581445.1. Lineage (GTDB taxonomy): Bacteria > Bacillota > Halanaerobiia > Halanaerobiales > CAZOON01 > CAZOON01. The sequence continues at coordinate 7,308 of CAZOON010000002.1, forward strand.
TTTTAAGCTCTTCCCCATAATTATTAATCCTGTCTGATGTTGATTAAATGTTAATAATCTGTTATTATATTATTATTCATTGTTAATTATTTTTTTGTTATAAATATATTTATATATATTTTTTTTAATACAATATTATTAATGTTATTTATCCACAATTACATATCAAGTAAACAAAGGGCTTTTTCTTGTAAATTCAGTAAGTTATCCACAAAAACACATGTTTTTATCCACAAATTGTTGATAAACAGGGTCTTTTTACTCATTCTTGTGGATAATTTATTTATTTTATCCACAAGAAATAAGCTATTTTGTCTTCGAAATTGTGATATTATACCATTTATGTTAACATTTTGTTAACATTTTCTGTGGATAAACACATTAGTTATCCACATTTTTGTGGATAACCTTTATTTTTTTTCATCGTTATAGTGATATATATATTGGGAGGTATATTATGCCATTTTCTAAAGAAGAGTTGGATCACATATGGAATGAAACATTAAATCAAATAAAGAAAAAAATAAGTGATCCCAGTTTTAACACCTGGTTTGCAAATACAGAACCATTTCAATTAAAAGATAATAATTTTATATTAAAAACACCAAATGATTTTATTAAAGAATGGATTATTAAACGTTATCAAAAATTAATCTCTTCTATTATAAAAGATTTAACGGGAAATAATTACAATATTGAAGTATTAACCCCGGAAGAATTAGGGGATTTAAAAAATATAAATAATAAAATAAAAACAAAAAACAAAAAGAAAAAAATTATAAATAAAAATAATAATAATAATAATAATAATAATAAAAACAAAAATTTTGAATTGAAAAATGGTTTAAATCCTAAATATACCTTTGATTCATTTGTAGTTGGTAATTCAAATAGATTTGCACATGCTGCTTCACTAGCTGTAGCTGAAGCCCCTGCCAAAGCATATAATCCCCTCTTTATATATGGAGATGTTGGTTTAGGTAAAACACATGTTATGCAGGCTATTGCTCATTTTATTTTATCACACAACCCAGACTACAAAGTAGTTTATGCATCATCTGAAACATTTACCAATGAATTAATTAATGCTATAAAAGATGATAAAACTATTAGTTTTAGAAATAAATATAGAAATATTGATATCCTTCTCATTGATGATATTCAATTTTTAGCTGATAAAGAAAGAACACAGGAAGAGTTTTTTCATACCTTTAATTCATTACATGAAACAAATAGACAACTTATTATCTCAAGTGATAGGCCACCTAAAGAAATACCAACATTAGAAGAGAGATTAAGATCAAGATTTGAATGGGGATTAATTACTGATATACAAAAACCAGACCTTGAAACCAGAATTGCTATATTAAGAAAAAAAGCAGATATTGAAAATCTTGAAATACCCAATGAAGTAATTATATATATCGCCAATAAAATACAATCAAATATACGTGAACTTGAAGGTGCTTTAACAAAAGTAATTGCTTATTCATCATTAGTAAATCGAGATATTGACAGTGAATTAACTCAAGAAGCACTTAAAGATTTAGTCAATAAAAATAATGATAAAAATATAATAATTAACATAGAATCGATTAAAAATAAAGTTAGTGATTATTATAAATTAAATGATGGTGATATGGAATCGAAAAAAAGAACTCATAATATTGTCTTCCCAAGACATATTGCCATGTATCTATCCCGAGAATTAACAAATTCTTCTTTACCACAGATAGGAAAAGAATTTGGTGGTAGGGACCATACTACTGTTATTCATGCCCACAATAAAATTGCAAATAGAATAGAAAATGAGACTGATTTTAAGCAAACTATGGATAGGATAATTAATTTAATAAAAAATTAAATATCTGTTAATAAACATCTTTATAAACTGTGGACTAATTATGAAGTATTTTTTTCTGTTAATATGTTAATAGATTTTCAGTATCTATCTACAGCTTTATCTACAGGTATAATGCCTATAGCTCAAGCTTGAAACTGGATATTAACATATTAACATGCCTTACTACTACTATTACTAGTTTTTATTAATAAATAATGATTATTAGAATCACACTTTTTTTGTGGATAAGGAGGAATTTAATAAATGAAATTTACTATTAATCAAAGTGATCTTTATCAGGCTATTAATATTGTTCAAAAGGCTGTATCGAGAAAGGAAACCCTTCCAATTTTAAGTGGTATTTATCTTGAAACTAATAAAAACAAGGGTCTTCATCTTATGGCTAATAATCTGGAACTTGGCATTGAATATTGGATAGATGCAGAGGTTGAGGATGAATGTGCTATTGTTTTACCTGCTAATAATTTAATTAGTTTAGTAAGAGAATTACCTTCTGAGAATATTGTTTTTAATATTGATATGGATTCTTTTCAAGCAGGAATAAAATGTCTTGAATCAGAATTTATTATTAAGGGTTTTGATCCAGAAGAATTCCCCAGTTTACCTTCACTTGAAACAAGTAATTTTATGAAGATAAATGGAAAAATTTTAAAATCTATGATTGAGAAGGTTAAATTTTCTATTTCCAATAATCAAACACAACCCGCATTAACTGGTACTCTTTTTGAGATAAATAAAGAAAGCATGGCGCTTGTTGCAACAAATACTTATCGTCTTGCCTGTTATAAGGTTAAAAATAAAACTAATTTAGAAAATAAGCACAGTTTTATTATTCCCGGTGAAACCATTTCAAATTTAAATAGTTTATTGACAGGTGATGAAGATCTAGAGATGATATTTAATAAAAATTATGCTAAATTTAAGTTTAATGATATAATTTTAATATCAAGATTAATTGAAGGACAATTTCCAAATTATGAGCAGGTTATTCCTGATAAATATAATACAAGTATAATAGCAGATAAAATTAAATTAAATAATTCGGCTAAAAGGGCTTCATTGATAGCTAATGTTGTTAATTTAAATATTGTTGATGAAAGTTTGATTATTGAATCTACAGAATCAGAGTCAGGACATGCCCATGAAAAGGTAGACATAAAAATTGATGGTCCTGAACAGAATATTAATATAGATGCCAATTATTTACTTGATGTAATTAAAGTTATGGATGAGGAAGAGATAAATATTAAACTTATTGATTCTATTAATCCACTGGCAGTTAAAATTAAGAATGGAAATGAAGATTATACTTATTTGATTATGCCAGTAAGACCTAATTCATAATCTTAATCCAGGGGGATGTTTTATGATTGATGTTAAGATTAAAACAAAAGATATTAAACTAGATAGTTTTCTTAAATGGGCTAACCTTGTAATGACAGGGGGAGAAGCCAAATATTTAATAAAAGAAGGAAAAGTAAAAGTAAATGGAGAAATAGAATATAGAAGATCACACCACATAAAAAAAGATGATATTGTTAAGATTTCTAATAATGATAATGAATATCGAGTGAAATAAAATGTTTATAAAAAAGATATATCTTAAAAATTTTAGAAATTTTGATGAGATATTAATTAATTTAAATAAAAATTTAAATATATTTATAGGAAAAAATGGTCAGGGAAAGACAAATTTATTAGAATCAATCTATTTACTGGCGACTGCTAGTTCTCATAGAACAAATATTGATAGTGAAATGATAAAATGGGATAAAGAAAGTTCTATTATCCAGGTGATTTTATATAAAAAAGAGGATGAAATTAAGTTATCACTTATATTTGAAGGATCGAGAAAAATAATTAAGATTAATGAAAATCCACTGACTAGGATATCTGATCTTGTAGGAAATATTAATGTTGTTTTGTTTTCTCCTGAGGACCTACAGTTAGTTAAAGGTGGTCCTTTTTATAGGAGAAAATTTTTAGATGTAGAGGTATCACAGGTTAGTACTTATTATCATCATTTATTAAAAAAATATGAGCATATTTTAAAACAGAGGAATAATTTACTAAAAGATATCAGGGAAAGACGTGATAGTAAAAAAGAGAGTATGCTTGATATCTGGGATAAACAGTTAGTAGATATTGGTACTAAAGTAGTAAAAAAAAGACTGGAAGTGGTTGAAAAATTAAAGATACTTGCCAGGCTTGCCCAGAGGCAAATAACAGATGGTAATGAGAATTTAAATATAGAATATGAATTTAGTTTTAATGGTAAAGTGGAAAAAGATAAAGTAAATTTTATATTTAATAATAATTTAGTAAATAATAGAAATAGAGAGATTAAAAGAGGTTATACCCTTTTTGGACCACATAGAGATGATTTAATCTTAAAAATTAATGGCATGGATGTGAGAAAATATGGTTCGCAGGGTCAGCAAAGAACGGTAGCTCTGGCCCTTAAAATGGCAGAATTAGAGTTTATGAAGTCAGAGACGGGTGAATATCCGCTTTTATTACTTGATGATGTTTTTTCTGAACTAGATAATGAGAGAAAAAATAAGTTGCTTGATATTATTTCAGATAAGATTCAAACAATTATTACTACTACAGATTTAAAGGATTTTAAGAGCTTTAAGCTTGATTTAATTAAATTATTCAGGGTAGTAGGGGGAAAAATTATTGAAAGAAGGTGAAAAACAGGTGTTTTTACATTTAGGTCAAGGACATATGTTACCTGTTGATGAAGTAGTTCTTATTGGTGATATCGAATCTACAACTGATTCCAAAATTACCAGTGAATTTTTTGATATATCAAGAGAAGAGGGGTTTGTAGTGGACTATTCTTCAGATGAGCCCAAATCTTTTGTTTTAACTGGTGAAACTATTTATTTATCTATGATATCTTCTAAAACTCTTGCCAAAAGAATGAGGGGATTATGATGGCGCTAGAAGAAAGAGGAAGTTATGAAGCTGAAAATATTCAGGTACTTGAAGGATTAGAGGCAGTAAGAAAAAGACCTGGAATGTATATAGGATCAACCGGGATTGATGGATTACATCATTTAGTTTATGAAGTTTTAGATAATAGTATTGATGAAGCAATGGAAGGTTATTGTAATCAAATTGAAGTTATATTAAAAGAGAATAATATAGTTACTGTAATTGATAATGGTCGTGGAATTCCCATTGAAAAACATCCTAAACTGGACAGGCCTGCCGTGGAAGTTGTAATGACTACTTTACATGCTGGTGGAAAATTTGGCGGTGAAGGTTATAAGGTTTCCGGAGGATTACATGGTGTTGGTGTTTCCGTTGTAAATGCTCTTGCAGAGTGGATGGAAGTAAAGGTAAATTGGAAAGATGGCAAGACTTATCAGCAACTTTTTAAAAGAGGATTACCTGTTTATGATTTAAAAGTCTTAGGAAAAAGCGAAGATAATAATACAGGTACAATTATTTCTTTTAAACCAGATGAAGAAATTTTTGAAGAAATAGATTTTAAATATAAGACATTGGTTCAAAGAATAAAAGAGATGGCATTTTTAAATAAAGGTATTAAAATAAAATTTAGAGATGAAAGAGATGAAGAGCCCAGGGAAGAAGTTTTTCATTATGAGGGTGGTATTGTCTCTTTTGTAAAATATTTAAACGAAAACAAAAAGGTACTTTTTCCAGAGCCAATTTATCTTGAAGAAAAAACAGATGAAACTGAACTGGAAATAGCCATTCAACATCACAGTGGATATAATAACAGCATTTTTACCTTTGCCAACAATATAAATACAAGAGAAGGTGGAACCCATTTAAGTGGGTTTAAAAGTGCCTTAACGAGGACTGTTAATGATTATGCCCGGAGTAAAAATGTTTTGAAAGAAAATGATGATAATCTATCAGGTGAGGATATTAGAGAAGGTGTTACAGCTATTATCAACCTGAAGATTAAAGAGCCACAATTTGAAGGACAGACAAAAACAAAACTTGGTAATAGTGAAATTAGGGGATATGTTGATTCTTCTTTTTCCAGGCATTTGAAAGTTTTTTTAGAAGAGAATCCTAAAATTGCAAAAATTATTATTGAAAAGGGATTAAGTGCTGCCAGAGCCAGGAGGGCTGCCAAAAAAGCAAGAGATTTAACAAGAAGGAAAAATGCTCTTATAAGTAGTGCTTTACCAGGAAAACTTGCTGATTGTTCTTCACGAGATGTTGATAAAACAGAATTATATATAGTTGAGGGTGATTCTGCTGGAGGTTCCGCAAAACAGGGAAGAAATAGGCGTTTTCAGGCGATATTACCACTTAGAGGTAAGATCTTAAATGTTGAAAAATCTAGATTAAATAAGATATTAAACAATAAAGAGATAAGGGCTTTAATTACAGCAATAGGCACCGGGGTATCAGATGATTTTGATATTGAGAAATTGCGTTATGGTAAAATTATTATAATGACAGATGCAGATGTAGATGGTTCCCATATAAGAACTCTTTTATTAACTTTCTTTTATAGGTATATGAAACCTATAATTGAGAGTGGTAATATCTATATTGCTCAACCACCACTTTATAAGGTTAAAAAAGGTAGAAGTGAAGAATATGCCTATAACGAACGTGCTTTAAACAAAATTTTAGATAATTATGGAAGAAGTAAATTTTCTATTCAGAGATATAAAGGTTTAGGTGAAATGAATCCTGATCAATTATGGGATACAACTATGGACCCTGATGAGAGATTATTATTACAGGTAAAAATAGAAGATGCAATACTTGTGGATGAAACATTTACTAAACTTATGGGTGAAAAAGTTGAACCAAGAAAACATTTTATCCAGAATCATGCCCATGAAGTAGAAAATCTGGATATTTAAAGGTTGGTGAATAATTGTGGAAAGAGATAGAGTTAAAAGGGTTGATATTGATGATGAGATGAAAACTGCTTATCTCGATTATGCTATGAGTGTTATTGTGGGCAGGGCTTTACCTGATGTAAGGGATGGATTAAAGCCTGTTCATAGAAGAATATTATATGGCATGAATGACCTGGGTTTAGTACCAAATAAATTACATAAAAAGTCTGCCAGAATAGTTGGCGAAGTTTTAGGTAAATATCATCCACATGGAGATGCAGCTGTTTATGATACTATGGTCAGGATGGCCCAGGATTTTTCTTATAGGTATCCTCTTGTTGATGGACACGGTAATTTTGGTTCAATAGATGGAGATTCTGCTGCAGCTATGCGTTATACTGAAGCTAGAATGTCTCCTATTAGCACTGAATTATTGAGAGATATAAATAAAGAAACTGTAAATTTTAAGGCTAATTTTGATGATTCCATGAAAGAGCCAGAAGTTTTACCATCAAGGTTACCAAATTTATTAATAAATGGTAGTTCAGGTATTGCTGTAGGTATGTCTACCAGTATACCTCCTCATAATCTTGGTGAAGTCATTGATGGAATAATTAAATTAATAGATGAGCCAGAAAGTAATATTAAAGACCTTTTAAAAATAATAAAAGGACCGGATTTTCCAACCGGTGGTTTTGTTATGGGACGGGGAAGTATATATAATTCATATAAAACAGGCCGTGGTAAGGTTAAAGTCAGGGCAAGGACAAGAATAGAGGAAAACACTAAAACAAGATCCAAAATTTTAGTAGATGAAATACCCTTTCAGGTTAATAAAGCACATTTAATTGAAAAGATAGCTGACCTTGTAAAAGATGAAAAGATTGATGGTATAAGTGATTTAAGAGATGAATCAGATAGGGATGGTTTACGGATAGTAATTGAAATTAAAAATGGCTATACACCTAAGATAGTTTTGAATCAGTTATTTAAACATACTCAACTGGAGATTACCTTTAGTATTATTATGTTAGCTCTTGTTGATGGTATGCCTGAAATATTAAGTTTAAAAGAATTGCTTCAAAATTATATTGATTATCAAAAAGAGATTATTATTAGAAGAACAAAATATGACTTAAAGAAAGCCGAAAGCAGGGCACATATTCTTGAGGGTTATAAGATTGCTCTTGCTAATATAGATGAAATTATTAAATTAATTAAAGAGGCAGATGATGTTAATACTGCTCGTGAAGGATTAATGACAAATTATCAACTAAGTGAAAAACAGGCAGATGCCATTCTGAAGATGAGATTGCAAAATTTGACTGGGCTTGAAAGGGATAAGATAGAAAAAGAATACCAGGAATTACAGGAGAAAATAGCTTATTACCGTTCAATACTGGCAGATGATAATAAAATTTTTAATATAATTAAAGAAGAATTAATGGAATTGAAGGATAAATTTAATGATAATAGGAGAACAGATATATTAAATAGAGAAATTTCGCTTGATATTGAGGATTTAATAGATGAAGAGAGGATAGTTGTAACCCGAACACATCATGGATATATTAAAAGGACATCTCTTGATATTTATCGCAATCAAAGGAGAGGTGGAAAGGGTATTATTGGTATAAACACAAAAGAAGAGGATTTTGTTGAAGATGTTTTTACAACTTCAACCCACCATTATTTTCTCTTTTTCACCAATAAGGGTAAACTATATAAATTAAAAGGATATCAGATACCAGAGTCTGGAAGACAGGCACGGGGTACTGCTATTGTTAATTTATTACAACTTGAAAATGATGAAAGAATTACAAAGGTTATTCCTATTAAAGAATTTGATGACGACAAATATCTTGTAATGCTTACTAAAAATGGATTGATAAAAAAGACCTCGTTAATTGAATATGAATCAAATTATACAGGGTTAATTGCTTTAACTTTAAAAGAAAATGATGAATTAATTGATGTAAAATATACTGATGGAGAAGAAAATATTATTATTGCTACCCGTCAGGGTATGGCCATTCATTTTAATGAAAAAGATGTCCGGGAAACAGGAAGGACAGCTCAGGGTGTAAAGGCTATTAATCTTAATAGAGAAGATATAGTAATAGGTATGGGTGTTGATAGTGAAGGAGAAGCTCTCCTGATTATAACCGACAATGGTTATGGTAAAAGAACTTCCTTGCAGGATTATCGTTTACAAAACCGCGGAGGTAAAGGTTTAATAACTGCAAGGATTACAGAGAAAAATGGTTTATTGGCCGGAATTAAAGTTGTAGATAATGAACATGATTTGATAATTATTACAGGTGAAGGAATGATTATTAGAACCAGTGTTAGAGAAATTTCTTCTATAAGCAGAAACACCCTGGGGGTTAAGATAATAAATATAAAAGAGGGTGATAAAGTAGTATCACTTGCCAGAATTTCTCCAGAAGAAGAGGAAGATGAAAAGAAAGAAGAGATTAAAGAATAATCATTTCCCGGGAAATGATTATTCTTCATGCTTTGGTTTAACCTTAATACTGGGCTGGGTTTTAATTAGTGACTTTAATTCTTTATATCTTTCAGTTAATCTTGGAATATTATATTTATCAATGAGGAGTACAGGTACTATTTTTACAGGTATTTTGTACTCCCCATTTTTTATAATTTGATCAAAATTCCAATCTTTTTTTTCTGTAATTAATTTAGCAATTTTTATACTGTAAAGCCCCATTAAATATGGCATTTTATCAATAGAGGAATTTAATTTTTCCTCTATTATTGCCTTTGTTACCTCTTTACTGGCACAGCATCCGATACTTACAATTTTTTTATTTAGATTTTTCTTTTCAAGCATGGAAACTACTGATATAGTCATGTCAGAATTCATTGTGATTATAGCATCTATTTTATTGTCTGAATTTAAATGTTTTCCCAGAGTATTTTTAGTAAGTTCTTTAGACATGTTATCAATATATTCTTCTGCAATTAATTTGATATTTTTTTCTTCTTTTAATATTGTTTGAATGCCTTCATGTGTATCAAGTGAGGTATTTAATTTTTTATCCTTATTTAAAATTAAAATATTCCCCTTATGTTCTATTTGGTCTGCTATATATTTCATCTGTAATATTCCTGCCTGGAAGTAATCAAAAGCAACATAGGCATCTATTTTGATATTTTCTGGTAATCTATCCATAGCTATAACAGGTATTTTTTTATCTGTTATTTTTTTAATTATTTTAGAAGATCTTGGATCGACCATCTGAACTATCATGACATCTAAGTTTTTTTTCAATAAGTCCTCAATATCCCTATTCTGTTTTTCTTTATCCTTTTCTGCTATTTTCCAGTATAGTTCAATATTTTCATGATTATCTAAAATACCTTCATTAATTAATCTGTTTGTGTCAGTATCTAAAGAGATCATACTTATGCCAATTTTTAATTTCTCTTTTTGGCTGGTGTTTTTTTCTTTTGAACAGGCTGTAAAAATTATAATAATAATTATTAAAACAACTATAAGATAAAATCTATGCTTTTTACTTAAATATTTATTAAACAAATTTTTCCCTCCCTATTTTTATTATTTATGATTAATAATTTTTAATTCAAGAATTATTATATTTATATTTCACATAAAAAATCATTTTAACCGAAATACTATTTATAGTATTAATATTAGTATAAATTTTCTTTTTTGGGAGGAATATATTGAAATTATGGAAAAAATTTTTTAATAGGGACAGGAAAGAGGTCTTGACATCTGTTACTGATAATCCAGTAAAAAAAACCAGTAAAGAAAGATTAGTTAAAAAAATTGATAAAAATATTAAAAAAATTGAAGATATAATAGGTATTAGCAGTGATGTTATTATTAGAAATATTAATATAAATAATCATTCTGCAGCCCTCGTTTTTATAGATGGTCTTGTAGACAAGCAGACTATCAATGAAAGTATCTTACAACCCCTTTTAAAAGTAGATATTAATGAACATATTAAGACTGCAAATATGCTTGAATATCTTGAAACAAATATTCTTACAGTTAATGAGACCTTAATACTGGATTCTTTAGAAGAGATGATAGAAGGAATATTAAATGGAGATACAGTACTTTTATTAGATAATTATAAAAAAGCCATTGTTCTTAGTAGCAAGGGCTGGGAGCAGAGGAGTATAACAGACCCCCCTACAGAGAGCGTTATCAGAGGTCCCAGGGAAGGTTTTACTGAAAATATCAGGGTAAATACCTCATTAATTAGGAGAAAGATAAAAAGTCCTGCCCTGCGCATAAAAAACTATAATATTGGAAGATATTCACGAACAAATGTTTCTATTTGTTATATTGAAGGTTTAACAAATAAACATCTTTTAGAAGAGCTTACAGAGAGGATTAAAAATATTGATATAGATTACATAGCCGAATCAGGATATATTGAGCAATTAATTGAGGATGAATCTATATCTCCTTTTCCTCAGATGTTGAGTACAGAAAGACCGGATAGGGTAGCAGCCAATCTTCAGGAAGGCAGGATTGCTGTATTAACTGATGGCTCACCTTTTGCCCTGGTTTTACCTTTAACTATAACTGTATTTCTTCATTCTCCGGAAGATTATTATGATCGTTTTATTATTGCTTCTTTTATAAGATTGATCAGGCTATTTGCAGCTTTTGTAACATTGACCTTACCTTCATTATATATTGCTGCCATCTCATTTCATCCTGAGATGATTCCTACCAGATTAGCACTGGCTTTTGCAGGTGGCAGGGGACAGGTTCCTTTTCCTTCATATATTGAAGCCTTTGCAATGGAAGCGATAATAGAATTATTGCGTGAAGGGAGTTTAAGGTTACCTTCTCCTATCGGGCCGACTATAGGTATTGTCGGGGCATTGATTATTGGTGAAGCAGCTGTCAGTGCCAGTATTGTAAGCCCTTTTATGGTAATAATAGTTGCTTTAACAACTATTGCATCTTTTGTGGTGCCAAATTATGGTGGGGCTGTAGCGCTGCGATTATTACGTTTTCCTTTAATGTTAATAACTTCTTTATTGGGTTTTTATGGTTTTATGATCGGTATTATTATTATTTCAATTCATCTTGCTGCTTTAAAGTCTTTTGGTATACCTTATTTAACTCCATTTACACCATCACGTATTTCAGATTTAAAAGATTCAATCTTAAGGCCTCCTATCTGGCTCATGAGAAAAAGACCATTTCATTTAAGAACTAAAAACAGAAAAAAGTTTACAGCTCAGGGTGATGATGACCGCAATGAAAGAACACGGTAAAATTACGGAAAGACAGTTTGCTGCCTTAATTGCTAATACTATGATAGGTGTAGGAATATTAACTCTCCCAAGAACAGCGGCTCAATCTGTGGGTACAGGAGGAATATCTGGAATAATATTGGCAGGTTTTTTTTCATTAATTAGTTTATTAATAATATTGAAATTAGGGCTTGTGTTTCCTGACAAAACTATTGTTGAATTTTTACCTGAAGTGATTGGCAAATATCCGGGCAATTTTTTTTCACTATTGATAATTATTTACTGGTTTTTTATCAGTGCCCTGGCCTTAAGAGTTTTTAGTGAATTATTGTTATCTGCAATATTTGATAAAACTCCTTTAAATGTATTAATTTTGACCATGTTATTAACCATGCTTTTTTTTCTCAGACATGATGTACAGGTAATTGCCAGAATAAATGAAATATATCTCTTTTTTATTATTTTCACAGCAATTTTAGGAATAAGTCTGGTTTATAAAAAAATAGAATATATTAATTTGTTTCCTTTTTTAGGAGATAAAGGTATATCTGGTTTGTTCAAAGGTAGTTTTAATCTGCTTTTTGCTTATCTGGGTTTTGAAATTTCAAGTGTATTAATACCTTCTATTACTACTAAAAAATTAACATATAATTATGGGGTTAAGGGATTTTTGATCCCTTTCAT
>CAZOON010000003.1:0-19814 GCA_964581445.1 uncultured Halanaerobiales bacterium
GTTAATTATCTCAGTCACCTGAGCAGAAAAATCCTGATCTCCAGTCTGGTAATATAAATCAGCAACAATTTCTCCACCCAGTGATTCAAAAGTTCTCTTATAAAAATTAGCTAGACCAACAGAATAATCCTGTTCTACATCAATTAAAATAGCAGTTTTATTAATATTTAAATCTTCAAAAGTATATTTAGCCATTGCAGAACCCTGGAAGGAATCAACAAAGCAAGCCCTGAAAACATATTCTTTACCAGCTGTAACTAATGGATTGGTAGCTGTAGCTGTTAAAAGTGGTATTCCAGCCATATCAGCAACTTCACCACCGGGCATGGAAAGTCCACTACTATAACTACCTAAAACTGCAACAACCTTATATTTTTCAATTAGTTCAGCTACAACATTAGCTGCCTCAACCTTATCACTCTTGTTATCAACAACAACAAATTCAACTTTTTTGCCTAATACGGTAGGATTTTGCATCTGGGCTAATTTATAACCCTGCATACTAATTTCTCCACCAACCGCAAAAGGTCCAGTCATTGGTTCAAAAATACCAACTTTAATTACATCATCTTCAGCTAATGCTAGACTACTTCCTAAAACCAACAATCCAATAATTACAAATAACAATAAACTTCTTTTCATCTCTCTCCTCCTTAAGTGATTTAATAAATTTAAAATTCTATAATATATATTCAAGCAATTTTTAAAAAATCCTTTATTTTTTTTTCAAGTTATAATATTGCGAATATTATAACTTGAAAAAACTAATTCTATATTAAACTAGAATTTTTTAACTTTTTCCAGATCCTTATTTTGTCCCATAACTACAAGAACATCACCTTCAAGTATTTTATCATTAGCCCCAGGTGTAATATTTAAATGTTGTCCTCTTTTAATTGCCATTACATTAATCCCGAATTTAGTTCTAAATTCTAATTCTGCTAGAGTATTCCCCACCATATTGGGTGTAGCAATAATTTCCACGATACTATAATCTGGTGCAAATTCTATATAATCAAGAACATTTGAAGAAATAAGATTATGAGCAATTCTAACACCCATATCTCTCTCAGGATAGACTACCCTGTCTGCCCCAACTTTTGTAAGCACCTTACCATGTAGATTATCCTGGGCTTTAACAACTACATATCCTACACCTAGTTCTTTCAAAATTAAAGAAGCTAAAATATTTGCATGAATATTATCACCTATACTGACAACAGCCACATCAAAATTTCTTACTCCCAGGGTTTTTAATGCTTCCTCATCTGTAGCATCACATTCAACCGCATGTGTAACAACATTAGCCAGATTTTGAACCCTTTCAGTATTAATGTCCAGTGCAAGCACATTATAACCATCATCCGAAAGAGTACGAGCAACACTGGAGCCAAATCTACCCAATCCTACTACAACAAATTGTCTCATATTATTAACCTCCTTTAACCAATTAAAATATCTTCTTCTGGAAATCTAATATTTTCATGTCTTCTATTTGCGACAGCTATAGCAATTGTAAAAGGACCCACTCTACCTATAAACATTGTAATAATTATAAAAATTTTACCTAATGAACTAAGTTTTGGGGTGATTCCCGTTGATAAACCAACTGTAGCAAATGCAGAAAAAACTTCAAATAATATTTGAATAAAAGAAAAATTCTCAGTAATTGTTAAAACTATAGTAACCATACTTATTACAAATATTGATATTACAACAACAGTTAATGCTTTATAAATAATTTTTTGTGATAAACGACGATTATAAAGTTCAATATCTTCTTTTCCTAAAGAAACATTGTAAACAAGCATTAACAGTGTTCCTATGGTTGTAGTTTTTATTCCTCCTCCTGTAGAAGCAGGAGAGGCCCCAATAAACATTAATATAATTAAAATAAATAATGAGACATCTTTAAAATAAGAAATTTTTATTGTATTAAATCCTGCTGTTCTAGGTGTTACTGCCTGAAAAAAAGCTGCAAGCAATTTGTTTTTCAAGCTTAGTTTACCCAGTGTTAAAGGATTATCACTCTCAAGTATAAATAATGAAATAGTACCTACAATTATCAGAACTACTGTGATTGTCAAAACAAACTTACTATGTAATGATAATTTAGAAATATTTCTACTAAATAATTCCAATATAACTATAAATCCCAGACCACCAAAAATAAATAAAAATGATAAAATAAAATTTATGTATAATGAATTAAAGTAATCTTCCAGACTATTGCCAAATAAATCAAAACCAGCATTATTAAAAGCAGAAACAGAATGAAATATAGAAAAAAATAATGCTTTCTTTTCGGGAAAAATATTATTGAAATATAAATATAATAAAGTTGCTCCAACGAATTCAGTACTTATTGTTAAAATAATTATATTTCTAATTAATCTTACCAGTCCTGATAATTTATTATAGTTTAATTCCTCTTTTATAATTAATCTGTCTCTCAATGATAGTTTTTTTCTTAAAAGCAAATAAAATAAAGTAGTGCTGGTCATGAAACCAAAGCCACCAATTTGTATCAAAATAGCAATAATAAGCTTTCCAAAAACACTCCAGTGCTCAGCAGTATTTACAACAATTAGACCTGTTACTGCAGTAGCTGAACTTGCTGTAAATAAAGCATCGAGAAAAGATGTCTTATATGAATTAACTGTAGAAATAGGTAATAATAAGAAAAAGGTACCCAGAAATATTATTATAATATATCCAAAAATAATAAATTGGCCGGGAGAAAGTTGTTTATTATTAATTTAAACCACCTCATTAAGTAATTATTCCCTTAATAAGATAGAAGCATTAATATATTTAGCCAACCATAATTTTTTCTTTCGGAAAATGATAGATTCCCTCTCGTTTTCTTTCTGCAAATGCTACAGCAAGGGTAAGAGGCCCCAGCCGACCGGCAAACATAGTAATAATAATTAATAATCTACCAAATTTTGATAATAATGGCGTAATCCCTGTGGATAAACCTACTGTACCGAAAGCAGATACCGTCTCAAAAAAAACAGGTAGGAATTCCATATTCTCAGTTACAGTTAAAATCATTGTAACAAACACAACTAATCCCAGGGCTAAAATAATAATTGAAATTGATTTAAATACAACCTCTTTTTCCAATTGACGATTATAAATTTCAATATCACTTTTTCCAGTAATCATATTCCAGAGTGTAATCAGTATTACACCAAAAGTAGTTGTTTTAATCCCACCACCAGTAGATCCTGGCGAAGCTCCTATAAACATCAAAACTATTACTAAAAACAATGTTGAACTTCTAAGTGAGCCTGTAGGTAAAGTACTAAAACCTGCTGTTCTTGGTGTAACAGAAAGAAAAAATGCAGACAATAACTTCTCGCCAAATGGCAAATTACCCATTGTATCTTGATTTGTAAACTCTAACAATAATATTGTAATAAAACCAAAAAACAATAAAATAATAGTCATAACTATAACTATTTTAGTTTGGAGACTTGTCTTTTTTATCTTACAAGTATGAGACATCTCAGCAAGCACTCCAAAACCAAGTCCTCCAAGTATAATCAGGGTAATAACAACAAAATTCATTAGAAAATCCCCGGTAAAGTTTTCTAAACTACTTCCAAACAAATCAAAACCAGCATTATTAAAAGCTGAAACAGAATGAAAAACCGAGAAGAATAATGCCTTAATAAATGTATTATTTCCAATTAATTTCAAAAATAATAAAAATGCTCCTGTTCCCTCAATAATAATTGTAAATCCAATAACATATTTCACAAGCCTTACTAAACCAGAAATTTCAAATTGATTTAAATCTTCCTGTATAACTAATCTTTCTTTAAGCGTAATCTTTTTCCCCAGGATAAAAGCTATTAAAGTAGACATAGACATTATACCCAGACCACCAATTTGAATTAATATCATAATTACAAGTTTACCAAAAACTGTAAAAGCCGCACTGGTATTTACTACTATCAACCCAGTAACACATGTTGCTGAAGTTGCAGTGAATAATGCATCTATTAAATTCAGACCATCATTCTGGGTTGTAGCAATCGGTAACATTAAAAGAATAGTCCCAATAAAAATAATCGTTAAATATCCTGAAACAAGTATCTGTGAAGGAGTTAACTTTTTTAATTTCTGCATATATTGTTATCTCCCTTCCTGCATATAACTGTAAACTATTATACTACATTATTATTTATTAATCAATTTCAAAAAAAAGTCCGGGGTAATTACCCCGGTTTCTTATTTATTCATCATATGGCTCAAACATATCTTTTCCAACTCCACAATCGGGACATACCCAATCATCGGGTAAATCTTCGAAAACTGTTCCTGGCTCAACTCCATTATCTGGATCACCTATTTCTGGGTCATATATGTACATACATACTGAACATTGATATTTTTGCATCTTAATTCCCCCTTCTTGATAATAGTTATTGTATTCATTATAACTTAAATAAAACATTAATGTCAACAATATAAATTAATACCTTTTAAAAAGCTCAGGTGAATAAACACTTTTAATTTTAGATTTCTTAGTAACAAGACTGGATGTAATAACTACCATTAAAATAGGAACAATTAAATGATAATTTCTTGTCATCTCCAACAATATTAAAATACCTGTTAATGGAGCATGACTAATTGCTGTAAAAACAGCAATCATCCCAACCAATGCATATGAAGACGGATTAGCAATTTGAGGAAATATATTTTGATATATCTTCCCCATCATCATTCCACTGGCAGTACCAATAAAAATTGCTGGGGCAAAAACTCCACCTGAACCACCTGAACCAAGAGTTATAGAAGTAATCATCACTTTTAATAATGTAATAATAATTAAAGTACCTAAAACATATTTGCCTTTTAAAATATTACTTATAACATTTATACCAGTCCCGGAAACTTCAGGTACAAAGTAAACTGCAATACCCACAATTAAACCTCCAAGTGCAGGTTTAAGAATTAATGGTATCTTAAGATTATCAAAAAAATTTGTTATATGCTTAAATATTTTAATAAATAAAATGGCAATAATAGAGACAAATAAGCCAAGTATTAAATATAATAAATATTCAAGATGATTGTTAACTGTAAATTGGGGAAAGTAAAATAATGCCTTATTTCCATATAAAACGTGAACAATCATATTTGCTGTTAAAGCACTAATTATTATTGAACTGAGTCTCGTAAATTCTATTTTTTTAAAAAGAACTTCACAGACAAACATAATTCCTGCCAGTGGCGCATTAAAGATAGCAGCTATACCTGCTGCTGCCCCACTCCCTAATAAAGTCTGATAATCATTCAGTGTAAAATTAAAATTATAGGCCAAAATATCACCAATACCAGCTCCAATCTCAACCACCGGACCAAATCTACCTGCTGAACCACCTGTTCCAATGGTAATAGCTGATGCAAGACCTTCTACTAATAAATCTCGAGCCGATAATCTTACATCCTTAGTTTTTATAGAGTCCAGTATTGCCGGAATACCATGACCTTTTGCTGTTAAACTACCATATTTTATTAATAAACCAACCAGCAGACCACCCAATGCTGGAATAATAATTAAATATTTTTTATCAAATATGTGATTTAAAAAAAGTGAATAGGAAAATACATTAATTAGATAAGCATAAAAAAGTGAAATAACACCAACAATTACTCCTATTACCATAGAAATAATTAATAATTTAATATCATTTTTAATTACTGCTCACCACCATTTTGCCCTTTCTTTATATTAATTTTATCCAAAAAATCAACTATTTCACGGGCATTTTCAAGCTGGTCTTCCATACTTATCCATCCGAAAATCGCTGGTATAAAATCAGGAGGAATCGCCCCTTTTTCTCTTTCTATTTTTTTCATAATACACCTGCCTTTTTATTAATTTGTTTCAAGACAGGATGTATTATACTATCCATCACTATTTTTTCCCTTTAAATATTCTATTTCTATTTTAATTATTTCCACTTTATCTAATGTCCTATCAATATATTTAATCCCAGATTTTTTATAAGCGGGAGAATATTTATCGATAAAAGCTATCAATGCTTTTTTCTTTTCATCATTATCGATAAAATAGGCCTTTCCCATAATACTAACACTTTTATATGTAGCAGAAAACTTTTTCGGGATTATTTTACTTTCTGATACGATAGTGAAAGAAATCTTCTTATTATTTTTCAAATTATCTATTTTATGACCTGACTTAGCACTATGTAAATAAATATTGCCATTCAAAAAAACATAATTCATTGGCACTGTATATGGATAATCATTCTCAGATATCGTACCCAGGACTCCATAATCTGAATTATTTAATATATCCAGGACAGCACTATCATCTAGCTTTTTATCTTTACGTCTTAATTCTCTGAACATTATCTTCCTCCCTAAACATCAAGTTCATTTGCTAGATCAGCATTATTATAAATAAATTCTTTTCTAAGACTGGAATTAGAGCCCATTAATCTTGTAAAAATATCATCTGCTTCTATTTCATCATCTATTTCAACCCTTAACAATTTCCTGCTTTCTGGATTCATCGTAGTTTCCCATAACTGTTTGGGATTCATCTCACCTAAACCCTTATATCTTTGTATAGAATAATTGAGATTATCATGCTCAATTCTAAAATTGTATAATCCTTCATCAGTATAAAGATATTTATTATTATTAGCCCAGGATATTTTATATAAAGGTGGTCTAGCAAGAAAAATATGTCCACTTTTTATTAATTCTGGGATATAACGATAAAATAATGTTAATATTAATGTAGAAATATGTGCTCCATCAACATCTGCATCTGTCATAATTATTATCTTATTATAACGGAGTTTATTTAAATTAAATTCATCTTTAATTCCCGTTCCTAATGCTGTAATAATAGTGACTACTTCTTGATTATTTAATATTTTATCAAGTCTGGCACGTTCAACATTTAATATTTTACCCTTCAAGGGTAAAATAGCCTGAAAATATCTGTTCCGTCCCTGTTTTGCTGAGCCACCTGCAGAATCACCCTCTACCAAAAATATTTCACTTTCTTCAGCATCCCTGCTTGTACAATCTGCAAGTTTTCCCGGAAGCGAACTGGAGCTAAGTGCATTTTTGCGTTTTGTAAGCTCTCTTTCTTTTTTAGAAGCCTTTCTGGCACGAATGGCCTGTAATGATTTATCTACTATTACCTTGCCTATTTCTGGGTTAGTATCTAAATAAATACTTAAATATTCATATACTGAGCTTTCAACAATACTTCTTACCTCACTATTACCAAGTTTATTTTTTGTCTGACCCTCAAATTGGGGATCAGATAATTTAATATTTATAACTGCTGTTAACCCTTCACGAACATCATTACCCGTCAAAGAGGGTTCTTTTTGTTTTAATAATTTATTTTTTTTAGCAAAATTGTTTATAGCCTTTGTTAGTGCAATCTTAAAACCTGTTAGATGATATCCTCCATCTTCATTATGAATATTATTTGCATAGGCAAATATTCTTTCATTATAGTCATCATTATACTGTATAGCAACTTCAAGATAATAATCGTTTAGATCATCTTCAAAATAAATAATATCATCAAATAAAGGATTTTTATTCTTGTTTAAATATTCAACAAATGCACTTATTCCCCCATTATATTTAAACGTATCAGATTTTATTTTTTCTCCTCTTTCATCAAGCAATTCAAATTTAAGTTCTTTATTTAAAAATGCAGACTCTTTAAGTCGATGAGCAATTTTTTCATATTTAAATCTACTAATTTCAAAAATATCAGGGTCCGGTTTAAATGTAATCTTTGTACCTGTTCTGTTACTCTTATCAAGTATTTTCATTTTATTATCCGGTAATCCCCGACTATATTTTTGATAATATATCTTTCCATCCCGAAAAGTTTTTAATTCAAGCCATTCAGAAAGTGCATTAACAACTGAAATACCAACACCATGCAGACCACCTGATACTTTATAACTATTATTATTAAATTTACCACCGGCATGTAAAGTTGTAAGTACAATTTGGGCTGCAGAAACCCCAGTATCCCTATGTTCATCAGCTGGTATACCTCTACCCCAATCTTCTATGCTTATACTATTATCATCATTTAACCTAATAAGTATTTTTTTGCCATATCCAGCTAAAAATTCATCAATACTATTATCAACAACTTCCCAGATTAAATGATGTAAGCCTTTACTACCAGTACTACCAATATACATCCCGGGTCTTTTTCTAACTGCCTCAAGTCCTTCAAGTACTTCAATCTGATCAGCATTATAAATTGTTTCTTCGAACAATGACATACTTTCACCATCCTTCACGGGATATATTATATCAAATGAACAGTAACATTACCACTATATTCTTGCAATAAATACTTTAGCTATTATATAATATCAAATATGATGATGTTGAAAGGAGTCAATAATATATGAATGAAAATATTAGTCCAATAAGTATTGAAGAAAAAATGAAAAAATCATATTTAAACTATTCTTTAAGTGTAATTGTAGGTAGAGCCTTGCCTGATGTTTATGATGGTCTTAAACCAGTACATAGAAGAATCCTCTATGCAGCGAGTGAAATGGGGCTTGTACATAATAAAGGGCATAAAAAGTCTGCCAGAATTGTTGGTGAAGTCCTTGGTAAATATCACCCTCATGGTGATGCTGCAGTTTATGATGCTATGGTAAGAATGGCCCAAAATTTTAATCAGCGATATCCTCTTATAGATGGGCATGGTAACTTTGGCTCAATAGATGGAGATAGTCCAGCAGCTATGCGATATACAGAAGCAAGGTTAACAGAAATTGCTGAAGAGTCTTTAAAAGATATAAAAAGTAACACAATAAATTTTAATGATAATTTCGATGGAACTTTAAAAGAGCCAGAAGTATTACCAACAAGAATTCCTAACCTTTTGATTAATGGATCCAGTGGTATTGCTGTTGGCATGAGCACAAGCATACCACCACATAATCTTATAGAAATTATTGATGCCTTAATACATTTAATAAAACAACCTAAAGCAAAATTAATGACACTTATGAATTATATAAAAGGACCGGACTTCTCCACAGGAGCTAATATACTCGGAAAAGAAGAAATCCTAAAAGCCTATAAAACTGGAAAGGGCAAAATAACGCTTCGAGCAAAAGCAAATATTGAAAAAACAGCCAGCGGACGCAAAGAACAAATTATTGTAACAGAAATACCCTACCAACTCAATAAAGCAAAACTTATTGAAGAAATAGCTGAACTTGTTAATAAAGGTAAAATTGAAAATGTTAGTGATCTGAGGGATGAAACAGATCAAAATGGAATGAGGATTGTAATTGAACTAAAAAATGGCTCTGATAGTGGACTTATACTTAATCAATTATACAAATACTCTAAACTACAGACAAATTTCAGGATAAATTTACTCGCATTAATAAATAATAAACCTCGTGTTATGAATTTAAAAGAAATATTGACACATTTTATTGAATTTCGAAAAAATATATATACCAGAAAAACAAAATTTAATTTAAACAAGGCACGGGAAAAATATCATATTTTAAAAGGTCTGAAAAAAGCAATAGATAAACTGGACATGGTTATCAATATTATTAGAAATTCACAATCAAAAAAAGAAGCAAATACTAAATTAACAGAAAAATTAACTATAAGTGAAAAACAGGCAAATGCAATCCTTGAAATGAGATTACAACGTCTTGTAGGACTTGAAATAAAAAAATTAGAAAAAGAAATTAATAAACTAAAAAAAGATATTAATACCTATACTGAAATCCTAGAAAATGAATCTTTACTTAATAAAAAAATAATAAATGAAATGAATGAAATTAAGATTAAATATGGAGATAACAGAAAAACAAAGATAATAGAAAATGTAGATGAAAAAGTAATTACAAAAAAAGATTTAATAAAAAAGAAAAATGCTATTATTACTTTATCCTATAGATTTAATATAAAAAGAACAGATGATTTTACAAAAATTAAAACGGGTAAAGATGATTATATAAATTATATTACCGGAGGAAGCTCTTATGATACTTTATTATTTTTTACTACAGCAGGCAATACATTTACCTATCCTGTGCATAAGCTACCCGAACATCACGGTCTCTCAACTGGTGATTTATTAAATGATTTCATACAATTACCACTTAAAGAAAAACTAATTAACATGATATGTTTAAATAAAAATATTAAAGAAAACTATATCACTATAATTACAAAACAGGGTCTGGTTAAAAAAACTCCCGGTAAAGAATATGAAACAAGTTATACTAATATTAAATCAATAAAACTACATAATAATGATAAAGTAGTTGATGTAATTATAAGTAATGGGAATAGTGAATTATTATTGGGAACTCAAAAAGGTAAAGTAATAAGATTTCATGAGGAATCAGTAAACGCTACAGGTAGAAATACACTGGGTAGTAAAGGAATTAAACTTGAAAAAAACGATAAAGTAATAACTGCAAATAAGATTATAAACAATAAAGAAAAATATATTATCTCTCTTTCCATTGATGGAAAAGGTAATAGAGCCAATATAAAAGAATTTAAATTACAAAATAGGTATGGAAAGGGAAATAGTACTATCTTAAGTGATAATTACAATTTAAGTAGAATGATACTGGCAGATAAAAATGACAATCTTATAATAAAAACTGATAATAATAAAATTCATTCCCTAAAAATCAATAAAATTCCTGAAGTAGAGATACCTGGTTATATGTATAATATATTAAAATTAGATAAAAATAATAAAATAATTAAAGCAAGCATAAATCCAATTAAATAAAGAGTCTCCCTTTAAGGGAAAACCCTTTATTTTGCAAATACATGATTGCCAATTCTGACAGTAAGCTCTCTGGTTTCCAACCACCAGAGGGTTTTTGCTTTATCAGGATTATAAAAATATTGTGCTCCCAGACTGGGATCATCTCCTTCAATTGCTTTCCGGGCAGCATCATAAGCACTCGAATTAGGGATAAGATTTATCTGACCATCATCTACAGAAGAAAACTGTCCCCCCTGATAAACAACACCTTCTACAGTATCAGGAAACTCATTACTTTTAATTCTATTTATAACAACTGCTCCAACTGCAACCTGTCCAATAAATGGCTCTCCTCGAGATTCCGCATAAATAACCCTGGCCAACAATTCTAGATCAGGATTAATATTTTCTCTTGAATCTGAGCGACTGGGGTTTGATTCCATGCTCTTTCCTATTTCAGAAATCAATATTAATATCAAGGCAATACCAAGACCTTTATAAATATCATCTTGACTTATTGAAGCTGCTTCTGTAATTGGTACAATTAACTTGCAGGGAGAAATAATTGAAATTAGTACATAAGAAAATAAGATAAACAGTAAAAACACACTGGTTTTTTTAACTACTTCATAATTCAATACTTTCACCTACTATAATAATAAGGCAAGTAATACAGCACCTATTAAATAAATAGGAGTTATGCCTTCTTCTTTATTTTCTGTTTTTAATTCATCTTGATATAAATTAATTTTTTCCTCAAGGTCTTTAACTTTACTCTGCAAACTATATACCTGAGTCTGGGTAACTGAAAGTCTATCTGAAATATCATTTAATTTTTCATCATTGCTTTGATTATTAATAATTTTTTTTAACTGTTTAATTTCTTCTTTTCTTTCTGCTACTCTATCATCTGTATTATTTAAATTATTTTCTAATTCTTCAATCTCAGTATTCAATCTTGAGATTTCTTTTTCAATATTTTTTATTTTAATAATACTATCAATTATTTTAGCAAGTTCTTCTTCAACACTATTTATTTTTTCATTTGTCCTGGCTATATCCTCATTTTGAATGAGATTATTCTTTTTTACTGTATTAATTTTATTCGTAAATACTTCCTGCTTTTGAGCTAAATCAACGAGTTCTTCTTGGAATTCAATAGATAATTTTCTTAATGTTTCAACATCTTCTGGTTCTCCCTTAACATCACCTGAATCCATATTTTCAAGTATTCTTGCAACTAAAATAGCAATTTCATAACGAGTTACTTTATTTGAACCACTAAATGTACCATCTTCATACAATGATAAATAACCTTTTTCAATTAGTTTTTTAACACTATCATAAGCCCAATGATCCTTTGATACATCTTTTAATTGAACTGCGGAAGTAGATAAACTTAAAGAAAGAAACAGCATCAACATCATAATAAATATAATTATTTTTTTCAATATTTTAGATCCTCCCTTTTAAAAACCTAATATTTTTTACTTAAAACTTCAATTTTATTGCCTTCTTCATCAAGACATATAAGTTCTTCCCAGTCTACATTAAATTTAGATAAATCACTTGTTTTAAAATGAATACTTGCAATCGTCCCAGAATTATTACTATCTGGAATAAATTCCTCCAATTTTACTATACCATTTTGTGATAAATTAGCATCATTCCATGGTAATAATTTTTCATCTTTAATAAAAATATTACCCCGTGAAACAAAAACAGCTTTAGATATTTCCGGGTTAAAATTTAAATATATTGTAATTTTTTCAACATCGTATAAATTAACTGCCTTAATATCAACTGTTAAGTAATTATTATCAAGATTTACATCTTGTTTTTCAATATACATTAGTGGTTTTAATTCAGGTATATCAATATTTTCTTTATTATGAGAAGAATAACCATGCAAACCTTTTACATCCATCGCAATAGGAACAACTGGTAGTTTCCCCTGTATTTCTAAAGCTTTTGTCTGCCAATTAAATAAAATTTCTTCCCCGGGTTCAATATAACCTAAATATCTTATGGCTTTTTCACTATTGGCCAGTCCAATTCCGGGAGGCAAAAAAATCTCGGATATAACATTATAAATGCTTGAAGCGCCTGTATTTTTTATTTTGGCCTTTATATGAAAAGGATTAGGAACTAATTGCCCGCGAGAAACAGACAAATTTTCCTCTAAAGATAAACTACTTTCAAGTTGCGGTGGTCCAATAAATTTAACTTCTCTAGCAACTTGATTGGCATCTGTATTACTGGCATCAACTTTTACAGTATATTTTATTGAATTTGGTATTTTATTACTACGCGGTTTGACATGCCAGATAACCTGAGTAATATCTCCTGGTTTGAAATCTCCCAGAGATTTTTGCAAATTATCTACTGTAAATGTATCGGGTAAATTTACTTTAATCTTCACATCCCTGGCCTCAATTTCAGATGTATTCTCAATATAAGCAATAATAGGAAATGATTGATTATCCTGATTAATTGTTACTTCAGCAGGTGAAGTAACTCCCAAAGAAAGTAAACCAGGAACTATGGTTATTCCCCCAAGACCATATTGAGTAATATATGTTCTCGTATGACCAGGTTTTAAAATATTACTATTCCAGGTAAGTGCAATTGCACTATCAGTTTCATATTCTCCCTTACGCACAAACTCCTCACCAGGATTAAAATCAAAATCCCAGAGACCATCAGCCAGACTACCCCAATCTGCAAAAAAAACCTTATCAGGAGTAGTCACTCCCTGACCAATAAAGGTGCCCTGTGAAGTAACCTGAGGCATGCTAATACTATCAAAAGCCTGCCAAAATATTGGTAATTCATCATCTAAATAATATTTATCTGTTGTTACTGCATCTTTTCCAATTCTAAAGGGGGCTCCATCATTTTGGCCTAACATTGTATCCAACATAATCCTTAGACCAATATTTTTATTATTTTCACTTAGATTATGAACCCTGTATTTAATCAAAACAGAATCATATAAACCAGTTGTGGAACTTTTTACAAAAGTTAATAGCTGTTCAACCTTAACATTGTTAAACATACTTGCTGTATAAATACTATTACCTCTTATCTCTGGTGCTGTAATAACATCCCCATATTCTCCTTCACGACCGGCTCTACGCTCAGTTTTTCCACCAAAAACATAAATTTTATCATCTATTTTTATGGAAGTATAGGAAGTCCATGGTTGAGGTCTTCCATATACAAGTGCTTTGTTATCATCATTGCTGCGAAATGGGGCCCCACCAGTAGTTTCAATAGCAAATCTTCCCATACCATTTTCGTCCTGGTTAATAACAATTACAATATAATCGTTTCCCAATCTTAAATTGTTAAATTTATCTATTTCATTAAAAACATTTTCAGGGGCAGCCAGTACATTAAATGATATAAATATTATAAGTAGTATAAAGATTGTATTTTTCAAAGCGAATCACCCCTCTACTTTAGAAAAATTTATTTTTCCAAGTTTCACATCGACCTTTGAATCTCCATTATTATCAATAGAATATTTTATATTAATATCAATTTGATATTCTTTTTTATAAGATTTAAACTTCCAACCTCTTTCAATAGTTAAACGGGCATTTCTATCCATGGCATCAATACCTGAAGGAGTATTAACATCAACAGATTTTATATTTCCAAGATTATCAATACTTACCCGCATTCCAACTTCTCCACTTAATGCCTGACCAACAAGGTCCTTGGGATAATATGGTTTTGGACTAAGATTAATTAAATCACCTGCTTCAGGTGGAGGTGGTGGAGGTGGAGGTGGAGGTGGCTCAATTTCCTTTTCCTTTTCAACTTTCTCAAGATTTTCTTCCTGTTTTATTTCTTTTTTTTCTTCTACTTCTTCTTTTTTATTATTCTTGTTTTCCTTTGCAATCTCAATTTCCATATCACTTTCTTCACTACTGATAATTTCATTTTTTTGCTTTGATTCTGTATTTATTTCATCAGCTTTATTAGTTTCAATTTTTTTAGTATTATTTTTTTTAGGTTCAGCTTTTTTTTCAAGTTCAGTTTTATTGTTTTTTTCACTAATATCTTTAACTGTCGCTTTTTCTTCTTTTTGTGGCTCTTCTTTTTTTTCTTCCTTTTTATCATATTTCTTACTTTCTACAACTTTCTCTGTAATCTCTTCTTCTTTGATTTCTTCAAACTCAACTAGTTGTACAAATCCAAAATCTCTATCACTATCTCCTTTTCCATCAACAATACCATTTATAAAACCAAAAGGCAAAAACAAAATTAATGATAGATGGATAATAAGTGAAATTATTATATATAAATAAAGACGATCTTTATCATGACCAGGAAAACGCATATTTATCACCTTAACCCATTAAATTAAATACCTATTTTTTTTCAGCCGCAAGAGCAAGTTTATATATACCAACCTGTCTCAAATTATCCATAACATTAACAATATATTTGTATTTTGCTTCTTTATCAGCATTTATAATTGCAACAATCTGCTTGTTTTGTTTAAATTTTTTACTTGCTAATCCTTTTATTTCATTAATATTTATTTGATCTCCCTCGAAAAAAAGCTTCCCACTTTTATCAATATCAATGACAAAGTTATTGTTCTCCTGTTCAGTAACCGTAACTGCCTTTGGAAGTTGTAAATCAATACCACTGGGATTACTCCTAAATGAAGTAAATAACATAAAGAAAACCAAAAGGAAAAAAATAACATCTATCATAGGAATTATATTAATAGATGATTTTTTTTTAAGAGAAGATTTGAACATTATCTTCACCTCTATTAGTCACAACATCAATTATATCAACCATACTTAAATTCAATTCATGAGCTTTTTTCTCCACCTTGTTTGCAAAATATGAATAAAAAATTGCAGTAGGTATAGCAATTATCAATCCAATAGCAGTACTTATTAACGCAGCAGCAATACCAGCACTCACTTGAGCAGGCTCAGCCATTCCAGCAGCTGTACCAAGTATATTAAAACTACTTATTATTCCTAAAACAGTACCCAGCAGTCCCAATAAAGGTGAAATCATAGCAATTACATCAAGAATCTGAATATGTTTTTCCATTTTTTTAATTTCGTTTTCTCCTACTGCCTGCAAAACTTCACGAATTCTATTTGGGTCTTCACTGTGATGGGTGAGGGCTGTTGATAACAATTTAGCATTAGGTCCTTTTTTCCCTTTTAATTCATTTAATGCACTTAAAATATCTCCTTCATCTACAAGAATTTCAATTCTTTTTATAAGACGAAAACTATTATCACGGTGACTTGCAAAAAATATTATTTTTTCCAATATTACAGCTAAACTAAAAATAGATGCTATCAATAAAGGTATAGACATAGGACCTCCAAGTTGAAGAAATCCCCATATTTCTTTAAGATTTAGACTCATTTAATTACCACTCCCTCTAATATATATAAAGACTTATTTAATAATTCGACATCAATTAAGTATTTCCTGCATTATTATTATTGAAGACTGGCCTCAGTAATATATAATTATTGTAAAATCATAAAATATTCTTAGCATCCTGTAATATCTCTTCCAATTCAGCAGTACTTATTTCTATTTCTCTTTCTTTAATTATTTTTTTAATATTTTCATCATATTTGTTAGTATAATCATAAAAAGCATTTTCAAGTTGTGAAAATATCTTTTCAATCAAAATTATCACTCTCTCATATTTATCTTTTTCTTATCTTTTCCTTTAAATGCTGAAGATATTCATAATCAATTCTAATTTTTCCTAATCTAAGTCCATCTTTATTCCCTGGCCCATGATCATCTGAGCCTCCTGTTATCAATAAATTATTGTCAATAGCAAGTTTTTTGTATTTTTCTATTTGTCTTTTATTATATTCATAATAAATTGCCTCAATACCATCAATACCATCATTTATTATTTCATATACAATATCATCATTATCAATAATACCTGGATGCGCTAGCACTGCAAGGCCACTACTTGTTCTTATTAAATCTATTGCTTGTCCAGGTGTAATTTTTTTGCGTTTAACATATGCCGGCCCATCAATAGCAATGTATTTTTCAAATGATTCAAAAGGAGAATCAACATATCCCTGTTCAAAAATTACCCTGGCAATATGTGTTCGTCCAATAGAGCCTCCTTTTGCTTTGTCAAGAACATCCTGCCAGTCTATATTAATATTTAAATCATTTAATCTTTCTACCATCTTATATGCCCTTTTTTTTCTCATTTTTTTTAATTCATTCATTTTATTAAGTAGTTTTTTATTATTATAGTCAATAAAATAACCTAATATATGTACTTCATAACCCTTATAATCTGTATTTATTTCTATTCCGGGAATCACTTCGAGATTATATTTCTCCCCGGCTTTTAAAGCTGACTCTAAACCCTCAACAGTATCATGATCTGTAATTGCAATAGCTTTAAACTTTAAACAACTTGCCATTTTAACTATTTGTTCTGGACTCATACTACCATCAGAGGCAGTAGAATGAATATGCAAATCAATAGACATATTATCATCTCCAATTGTTTATATATAATATTAAAACATAATATTGCAAATAAAAACAGCTGCAAAAAATCCTGCTATATCAGATAGTATGCCTACTAAAATCGCATATTTATACCTTTCAATACCTAT
Organism: uncultured Halanaerobiales bacterium; assembly: GCA_964581445.1. Lineage (GTDB taxonomy): Bacteria > Bacillota > Halanaerobiia > Halanaerobiales > CAZOON01 > CAZOON01. Next base: position 17,473 of record CAZOON010000003.1, read on the forward strand.
TGCACCAAAATATACAGCAATAATATAAAATGTAGTCTCCGTACTTCCTTGAATGGTAGAAGCAAGCAAACCTATAAAAGAATCCGGTCCATATCTATCCATTATTGTACTAACATAGGCCAGTGAGCCAGAACCTGATAAAGGTCTTAAAAATAATAAAGGTATAATATCTTCCGGAATATATAATTTTTTAAACAATGGCATAAGAGAATTTGTTAATATTTTAAGTAATCCTGAACTTCTGGTAATATAAATTGCAATCATCATTGCAGTTAAATAAGGCAAAATTTTTATTCCCATTTTTATTCCATCCGCTGCCCCTTTTGTAAAGGTATCATATATTTTTACACCTTTAAAATAAGCATATACTAATATAAATATGAAAAAAATGGGAATAATCCAGCCAGTATATTCTTCAATAATATTCATTTTATTCACCATAAAAAATTCTAAAGCTTTTATCAAGGATAATAGCAGTAATTGTAGAAATACTTGTAGCAATAAATGTACTGAATATTATTATAGCAGGGTTAATTGAACCATAAGACGCTCTAAGACTAATAATTGTGGCAGGTATGATTGTAACACTGGAAGTATTTAATGCTAAAAGAGTGCACATTGCTGGACTGGCAATACTTTTATCAGTATTAAGTTTATTTAATTCCTGCATAGCTTTAATACCTAAAGGTGTTGTAGAATTTCCCATACCCAACAAATTTGCACTCAAATTCATAATAATTGCCCCTGCTGCTTCACTATTAGCAGGAATAGAACTAAATAAAAACTTAAAAAGCGGCTTAATAAAATTTGCAATTTTTTTAGTTAAACCTGCCTCACGGGCAATATTTAATATTCCAAGCCAGAGTGTCATAGGTGCAATTAATTTAATAATAATCTTCACACTTTCTTCAGCCCCATTAAATATTGAATTAGATACTTCATTCATATTGCCATTTAATAATGCTGTAATAATACCTGCACCTATCATACCCAACCAAACAATATTAATCATCAAAAACCTCCTTAAACACTCTTAACCAATTTCCATGAAATAATTTATTTATTTCACTCATTTTAAAGTTATTTTCTAAAAGAATTTTTTTCAAATTCTTCATACTGGAGATATCTTCCATCCCTTCAGGAGTATAATCTATACCATCATAATCTGTCCCAAATCCAATATATTCTATCCCAACAAGTTCTTTTATGTAATTTATATGTTTAATAATATCAAATATATCTGCCCTGGTCGAATTACTTAAAAATTTAGGATAAAAATTAATCCCAATTATTCCACCACTATTAGCAATTGCAATGATTTGATCATCATTTAAATTTCTGGGGTGATTACATATATTTTTGACATTTGAATGTGAGGCAACTATAGGTTTTTTGCTATACTTAATAACATCCCAAAAACTTTCAGGAGAAATATGAGATACATCAATAATTATTCCTAATCTATTCATTTCTGCAATAAAACTTTTACCCATTTCAGTAATACCTTTATTCCCTTTATCTTCACCAATTCCTGTAGCCAGATGATTGGAATAATTCCAGGTTAAAGTAATTAATCTCAAACCTAATTGATAAAAAATTCTCAAGGCAGAAAGATCAAAAACACCATAAGCCCCTTCAATAGCCATTATAGCCCCGATTTTATTTTTATTTAAAATTTCATCTATATCTTTATAACTTTTTATAAGTACAAGTTCATTATATTTATTGTTTAAATAAATTAATCGATCCATCAATTGTATTGTCCTCTTAATGGGTGATTTTTTAATATATTCATCTTCTACACAGAGCGCAAAAGTTTCAATAGCAATATCAGCTTCTTTTAATCTTGGAAGATCAATATGACTATCCGGGTTTATTTTATCAAAAACATAATTTTCTTTATTAAAGAAATTTAAAATTGTATCAGCATGTCCATCAATAATATAGTCTTTCATTTAAATCCCTCCCTATTTATTTTTTGTTTATACAAAAAACTGTTTGTCCCTTAAAGGACAAACAGTTTAATTGTATTCTTTATTACTAACGTGGTTCTACTATCAATTTTATTGCTGTTCTCTCTTCTCCATCAATCTCAATGTCTGTAAAAGCTGGAATACAAATTAAATCAACACCACTGGGAGCTACAAACCCTCTCGCAATTGCAACTGCTTTCACTCCTTGATTTATGGCTCCAGCACCGATAGCCTGTAGTTCAGCACTACCCCTTTCTCTCAATACACCTGCCAGTGCTCCAGCCACAGAATTTGGACTAGATTTTGCTGATACCTTTAATACTTCCATGTTAGTTAAATACCTCCTTGGTTTGTAAATATTAACTCTTT
>CAZOON010000004.1:0-17391 GCA_964581445.1 uncultured Halanaerobiales bacterium
AATAATAGACTTATCTTTTTCAACCTGATTAACTTCTACCTGATCTGGTTCATCCACAATAAATTTAGCAATGGTTTTAACCAGTTCTTTCACAGGAGTATCCCCCCTTATTTGTCTTGTTCATGAAACTTCTTTAAAATACCATCTTTTTTAAACAGGCTACGTACAGTATGAGAAGGTTTAGCGCCATTACTCAACCATTTTAATGCTTTTTCCTCATTAATTTTGTAGCTAGCCGGTTCATCAGTAGGATCATAAAAACCTATTTCATCCACAAAACGACCAGTAGGTGCATTGCTTGAATCTGAAACTACTAAACGAAAAGATGCATTACGTTTACTACCCATTCTCTTTAATCTAATTTTAACTGCCATATTAATTCACCTCCCTCTTTATTTTAAACTAATTGAAAAATGGCATATTCAATTTTCCGCCTTTTTGAGAATTATTAAGTTGTTTCATCATCTTTTTTGTCTGTTTAAATTGTTTTAACAATCTATTTACTTCCTGTATTTTTGTTCCACTTCCTTTAGCAATCCTTTTTCTCCTGCTTGCTTTAATAATCTCAGGTTCTTTTCTTTCACCAGCAGTCATAGAGTTAATGATCGCTTCAATATGATCAAGTTCTTTTTCATCTACCTTTAAATCTTTTAATTGACTTGCCCCACTAACTCCAGGTATCATACCAAGCACCTGATCAATTGGTCCCATATTTCTAAGTTGCTCCATTTGCTCAAGAAAATCTTCCAGAGTAAATTCATTTTGTCTTATTTTTTCTTCAAGCTCCAGGGCTTTTTTGGCATCCATACTTTTTTCAGCCTTTTCAATCAGGCTCAATACGTCGCCCATCCCGAGTATTCTTGAAGACATACGGTCTGGGTGAAAAGCCTCTATACCATCAAGTTTTTCTCCTGTACCTACAAACTTGATATCTTTCCCGGTTACTGCTTTTATAGAAAGTGCTGCACCACCTCTAGCATCACCATCAAGTTTGGTTAAAACAACACCATTAATCCCAAGCTCTTTATCAAAATTAGTAGAAACATTGACTGCATCCTGCCCTGTCATAGCATCAACTACCAATAATATCTCATCAGGATCAAGATTTGTTTTTATGCTTTTCAATTCACCCATCATCTCTTTATCAATATGCAAACGTCCAGCAGTATCAAGAATTACTATATCATTACCATTTGATTTTGCTGAACTTAAAGCAGCATGAACAATATCAAGAGGATTATTTTTATCACCCATAGAAAAAACAGGTATATCCAATCTTTCTCCTAAAACCTGTAATTGTTTAATAGCCGCTGGTCGGTAAATATCTGCAGCAACTAAAAGAGGTTGATTACCTTTATGTTTATACATCCTGGCAAGTTTACCTGCAGTTGTAGTTTTACCTGAGCCCTGCAAACCAACAAGCATTATCAAAGTAGGAGGCTCTTCGGAAAGAATAATATCACTCCTGCTTCCTCCCATTAACTTAGTTAACTCTTCATTAACTATTTTAACAACCTGTTGACCAGGGGTAAGGCTTTCCAAAACTTCCTGCCCAATTGCACGTTCTTCTACCTTTTTAATAAAATTCTTTACAACTTTATAATTAACATCTGCTTCTAAAAGTGCTAATTTAACCTCTTTAAGGGCCATTTTTACATCTTTTTCACTGAGTTTACCTTTACCTCGTAATTTTTTTAAGGTACCCTGAAGTCTTTCAGCTAATCCCGAAAAAATCATATAAATAGAGGCCTCCTTAAATACTTTTTCTTAATTCTTTAATCCTCGTCTTTATTACAGCTTTTTCCTTTTCATTAATCTCTCTATCATTAATGAAATCCAATAATTTATCAAATTCATATTTAATATAAGTATATTTTTCCAGTAATTTTAATTTATTCTCATAATTACGCAATAAATTTTCACTGCGTTGTAAATGATCATATATACCCTGTCTGCTAATACCCAATTCATCACCAATTTCACTCAAGGACATATCATTATAATAATAAAGTCTAACAACCTTTTGTTGCTTTTCAGTTAATAACTTACCATAAAAATCAAAAAGCAAATTAATTTCAACTATTTTTTCAAACAAATATATCACCTGCAATGTTAAGTAAAATACCTTTACAGATGATAGTATACATAAATACAGGCTATATGTCAAGTGAATTTTTAGCTATCAAATAGTGCTTTAACAAATTCAGCGGGATGAAAATCCTGTAAATCTTCGGCTGACTCACCAACTCCGATTAATTTAATAGGAATGCCTAATTCGTTTTTTACAGCAATAACAATACCACCCTTAGCTGTGCCATCAAGTTTAGTCAATGCAATACCATCTATGTCTACTGCTTCATTAAATAATTTCGCCTGTGAAATGGCATTCTGTCCAGTAGTAGCATCAAGCACTAGTAATACCTCTAAATTACTTCCATCCCCCTCTTTTTTAATTACCCTGTAAACCTTATTCAATTCTTTCATTAAATTTTTTTGAGTATGAAGCCTTCCTGCTGTATCAATGATTAATAAATCTACATTTTTAGACTTTGCTGATTGAATTGCATCAAAAACTACTGCAGCTGCATCTGCCCCTTCATTTTGTGAGATAACATTAATATTAAGTCGGTCACCCCAGACCTTCAACTGGTCAACTGCTGCTGCCCGAAAGGTATCTCCAGCAGCAAATATTATCTTCTTATCTTCATTTTTAAATCTACTGGCAATCTTTGCAATAGTGGTTGTTTTGCCAGCACCATTGATACCTACTGCCATTATAATATTTAATCCAGAATCTAATTTTAAACCCTCATTCTCATCCTGTAGTAAAGCACTCAGTTCATCTTTAAAAATTTTAGTTAACTCATCAGCTGATTCAATATTATTTTCTTCTATCTTCTCTCTCAACTTTTCAGTCAAACTCATTGTAGTATGAACACCAACATCAGCCTGTATTAAAAGTTCTTCAAGTTCCTCAAACAACTCTTCATCTATCTTGTGACCATTAAAAAGTCCTGTAATATTATCTATAAAACCCCGGCGGGTTTTTTCCAGGCCAGAACTTAAACGAGTAAAAAAATTCATCTTATCATTCCTCCATTTGCAATTATATGATTATTTCATTACAAAGGTCAGTAAATTCCTGGGCAAGTCCATATCTTCTTTTTCTAATTTTCAATTCTTCTTCAGGTGTCTCTGCCCGGAAAAATTTTCCTTCTAAAATTTCATTTTCATCAGCAAGACCAAATAATTTACTACTTTTTTCAATAACTGTTGCGCCTTTAATTTCTCCATTTTCATTATGTCCAATAGCAATTATTGGCCTACCCCATGTACCAGGACCTGCCATTGCATCATTAATATGCATTACCCCGGTACCACCAGGATGAGTATGAACAATTACAGTAGATTTAGGTATTATATTTGTATAAGCCTCTCTTAAAGAAATATCATCAATATCACAATAACTTGATGCCAGTAATCTTGACGGAACATATCCCATGCCACCGATAACAATCTCTCCTGCCTGTTCGATTACCCCATCATCATTAATTATGCCAAGAGCTGCAACTTCTCTACCCTGTTCAATGGAATTTGATTTTGCTACAAGATCTTCTGCAAAATCTCTTGAAATTCTTTTAACCCTATATTCAGGTATTTCCCAGATATCATTAGAAATTTTTGCTGGAATATCATTTATGTTCCCTTTAACTATCGGTAATTCCTCCGATATCCTCAAAAATTTAAGTTTTATTTCTGTTGATAAACGAAGGGCTTCTCTTTCATCTTCCATATTTAACGCCATTAATGAGTCTAATTCCGCTTTTTCAGATTGAGTAGCTAGTCTAAAAAAATCCTTTTCAGGATACAAAACACCAACACCAACAAGCTTTTTATTTTTAACACCTATTCTTACTATTGGTAGATTAAAAATATTTATTCCACCAGTACCAACTATTATTCCGGTTTGTCCAGGTTCAGTAGAAATAAGCACAGCATTATCAGGTAATTGATTTATTAATTCAAGAAGTGAAATATTTTTTCTTTTTACAAGTCTTGATAACAATTTTCTATAAGGTAATCCGGAAAGACCACCATCAACAATTTCACTATAAGCAGATATACAATTATTACTATCTACAAATCCAATTGTCCCTACAGAACGTCCCTGTCCTAGAGTATTCCCCCGTTCTACTAAAACATTAATTATTCCTTCAAATATTCCATTAATTTTCAAGATATTTTACACCCCTTAATATGTCATTTCATTAACCTTCAAGGATACAAGTTTAGATATTCCTGATTCCTCCATTGATATTCCATATATTGAATCAATTTCATTCATCATATATCTGCGATGTGTAATAATTACAAATTGAACATATTTAGAATATCTATTAATAAATTCAGCAAAACGAACAACGTTAGCATCATCCAGAGCAGCATCAATTTCATCCAAAATATAAAATGGACCTGGATTTACTTTTAAAAAGGCAAACAATAAGGCGATAGCTGTTAATGCTCTTTCTCCTCCAGACATTAATGATAATTTTTTCAACTTTTTACCAGGTGGTTGAGCACTTATCTCTACCCCTGTATTAAGTAAGTCATCTGCATTAGTAAGAATTAATTCAGCTTTACCTCCAGTAAAAAGATCTTTAAAAACTACTTCAAACTCTTCTTTAACCTGAAGATAAGCTTCAAAAAACATCTCACCCATTATATTATCAACATCTTTTATAATAGCCAATATAGATTCTTTTGCTTTAATGAGGTCATCTCTCTGATTTTCAAGAAAAACATAACGTTTATTTAAATTTTCATATTCTTTTATAGCCTTAGTATTAACCTCACCAAGTTGCTTTATGGAATTTTTCAATTCACTTATTTTTGCATTTATTTCACCAGGAGCTTTTATTTTCATCATACTCTCGCTATCCATATTTTCTGGAAGCCTATCAAATTTCTCCTTTAATCTGCTTTTGAAATCGTTTATTTTATAATCATACCTTTCAATTTTTAGATTAATTTTATGAAAATCTTCTTTTATAACAGAAATATTATTCTGGGAACTTATCATCCTATCTTCTAAAGAGCTCTTTTTATCCACTTTAATTATTAATTCGATTTCTAATTTATCACATTCTTTTTTTAATTTATTAATATTTTTTATATATATCTCAATATTATTTTTTAAATCAATAATCTTTTTATCGATCTTTTTTAATTTTAAATCTATATTATTGATTTTCTCTTTAGATATATTAATTTTCTCTTCATTATCTTCAATCTGTCCAGAAAACCGTTTAAACTCATTTAACATATTTTTTCTCTTTTGTATTACTTTAGTTAGCTCAATTTTTAAAGAACTTAACTCATCTTTCAAATTATAAAAATCTGTTTCTAAATTATTTATCTCTGTTTCTCTATTTGTAATATCTTTCTGTTCATAAGTAAAATCCTTTTTCATATTTTTTAATTTATTAATAATTTCTTCTTTCTCACGGTCTATACTACCAAGCTCATCATGATATGAAGCAAATTCTTCATCAAGTTCAGAGATTTTAGTCATAATTATATTTTTTTCTTTTTCTCTTGTATTTATTTTTTCTAATAAATAATCTTTTTTAAATTTTATTTTATTTAAACTTTCTTCTAAATTTTTTAATTTTAATTCTATATTTTCTAATTTTTGATTTTTATTATTAAAGCTGTCCATTAAATTATCTTTTGTTTCTATAAGTCTTTGTAATTCTTTTTTCAAATCATTAATTTCCCTGGATCTGCTTAATATACTTATATTATTCCCTGTCCTACTTCCGCCTGTTATCGCCCCACTACGGCTAATAACATCTCCATCAAGGGTAACTATGCGTAATCTATTATTAATATATTTAGCAATCAAAGTAGAGGCCTCAATATCAGCAACAACTATTGTACTGCCTAGCAAATATTTTATAACATTATCTATATTATTATCATATGTAAGCAAATCCATGGCAAGTCCACAATAACCTTTAAAATTATCAAGATTGAATTTATTAAGATTAAGCTTTTTCCCTTTTACCATATTTAAAGGTAAAAAGGTAGCTCTACCAGCATTATTTTTTTTTAAAAAATTAATTCCCTCTTTTGCAGCAAGATCATCTTTTACAACAATATTTTGCATCTTACTACCCAGACTTGTTTCAATTGCTTTTTCATATTTTTTTTCAACTTTTAATAAATCAACTACTACACCTACAAAACCGTCAAAATCATCACTGTTTTTCAGATAATTCTTTACCCCACGGTAATAACCTTCCATACTATTTTTCTGTTCTTTAATAAATGAAAGTCTGGATTTTTTTTTGTTAATTTCATCATTAGTATCTTTAATTTTTTTATCTATATTAGAAATATCTTTTTTAAGGATACCTCTTTCATCTTTCAATTTTTTCAATTGTAAATTTATAATATTAATATTATTTTTTAATTCATCTAAATTATTTTCAAGTTTAGAACTTTCAGTAATGATCTCTTTATAATCCCGATCATATTGATTTCTTTTATTTATTGATCCTTCAATCTTTAATTCTGTATATTTTGATTTTTCTTCCAATCTATCTCTGCGTGTTTTTAATTCATTCAATTTATCATCATCATTAAAAATATTATTTCTCAAAAGAGAAAGCATATCTTTTTTTTCTTTTATATCATCCATCAATAATGAAATAGCTTTATTTTTTAAGCTTATTTTGTCCTCTATATTATTTTCTTTTTTCTGAAATTTATTTATATTTTCTGTAATCTCTTTTTTTGATGAATAATAATTAGCAAGCTTTTTTTCCCATTCTTCAATTTGAAATATTAAATCTTTCTTTTCTCTAAGTAAACTATTTTTTCTCTCAGTTAATATCTTTACATTATTATTTGCTTCATTTTCTTTGCTTTTGTTTAGCTGTAAATTTTCTTTTCTATTATTAAGTTTATTCTCTATACTTTCCTTTTCAACAATATTTATATGGCTTAATTTCTCTAATTCTTTATATTTATTTTCTTCATATTTTAGTTTTTCTTTCAAATCATCAATATTTAATTTTGTTTTATTCATTTTTTCATTATAAATATACCATCTATTATAATAATAACTCTGCTCTATCCTATCAAGTTCATCCTTTAAACGTTTAAACTTCTTAGTTTTTTTTACTTCTTTTTTTAAAGGTGCCAATTGTTTTTCTAATTCCCATATTAAATCTTCCACTCTTTGCAGGTCACGCTTTGTTCTATCTAATTTTTTTAAAGTCTCTTCTTTTCTCTGCTTGTGTTTCGTAATTCCAGCTGCTTCTTCAAATAATACCCTCAACACTTCTGGTTTGCTATTTATAATAGAATCTATTTTACCCTGTCCTATAATTGAATATGAATCTCTACCAATACCTGTATCTAACAAAAGTTCATCTATATCTTTTTTGCGGCAAATTTTATTATTAATTAAATAATCACTTTCTCCGCTATCATTTACCCTCCTACTAATTGAAACATTATTTTTATCTATATCCAAAACCCTATCACTATTATTAAAATATATAGTTACTTCAGCTTTATCCAGGGCTTTATGACTCTCGCTACCAGCAAAAATAACATCTGACATTCTACTGCCTCTGAGAGTTTTTGCACTTTGCTCACCAATCGCCCAGCGGATTGCATCTACAATATTACTTTTACCACTTCCATTTGGACCTACTATTGCAGTTAGAGGTGAATCAAAATTAATAATTAGAGTCCTGGCAAATGATTTAAACCCGCTAATTTTTATTCTTTTTAAAAACAACTTTTAACACCCCATATATAAATTATATCTTTAACAAAAGAAAAACCTACCCTGATGGATAGGCTAATCCACTGCATAATAATATTCTTTATTTAATTAGAAAATCCTGCTTTTAATTTCTCTAATCTAGCCAGTTCTTCTTTTCTTAGATATCTAAATTTACCGCTTTTTAACTCATCTAAATAAATAGGTCCAAATGATAATCTTTCTAGTGAATAAACAGGATAAGAAATTGCATCACACATTCTCCTTACCTGCCTGTTTCTTCCTTCATGAATTGTAATATCAAATATGGTTTTCCCTGCAAGGCGATCTATTAAAAAAACTTTTGCTTTAGCAGTTATTCCATCTTTTAACTCTACACCATCTTCCAGGATTGCAAAATCTTTTTGAACAGGATAACCATTTACAGTTACTCTATATTTTTTGTCTATCATATGAGAAGGGTGAGTCATAATATATGTTAAACGCCCATCATTTGTTAATAATAGCAAACCACTTGTATCATAATCAAGCCTTCCAACAGGATATATCCTTTCTGTAACCCCATTTATTAAATCCAAAACTGTTTTTCTATTAAATTGGTCATTAACTGTAGTGACATAAGACTCTGGTTTATTCAATGCAATGTAAACTAATTTTTCCCTGGAAATCACTTTACCATCAACTTTTATAAGATCTCCTTTAGGGTCAACTTTAAATCCTAATTCTTTAATTATTTTACCATTGACAGATACTCTTCCAGCTTTAATAATGTCTTCTGACTTACGTCTGGAAGCAATACCAGCATATGCCATCACCTTCTGTAAACGTTCCAATATTATAACCTCCATTATTTATTAACCTATCTCTTCAAACCAACATTTCATTTTATTGACCATTCTTAAAAAAATAGAATTATAATTAAGGTCATTAGCAGCAGAAATATTAACAGTTTTTATTTTATATCCCTTATGATAGATTGATAATTTTCCCAGAATTTCATCTTTATTTATTGGTAACTCTAAATCAGAATCAAAACTAATCTTTTTTTTAATTTTTATTTTTTCTCCTCTGGGTATAACAATCTTAATACTTTTATTAACCTTTATATTTAATTTTTTTTCTCTTGATTCTTCCCATTTAATTGTATGTATAATATCACCTTGATTAAGAACATCTACTCTTTGAAAATCATTCAAACCATAATCAAGTAATTTTCTAAGCTCATACCAATCATTTGAACAATTAAGAACAACTGCAATCACCTCACGAGAAGCTGTTTTTGCAGAAGATATTAAACAGCGCCCTGCAGCTCTGGTAAAACCAGTCTTTCCTCCTGTTATGTCCTGATATGACCATAGCATTTTATTATGATTCCTGAGACCTCTATCCCATTCATGTCCTTCCCAGGGTATAGTTATGTATTTAGTAGATGTAATCTTACGAAAAACTTTATTTTGTAAGGCATATTTCATAATTACTGCCAGATCATAGGCAGTTGAATAGTGTCCTACCTGAGGTAAACCGCTGGGATTTAAAAAAAAACTATTTCGGGCGCCTATCTTTCGGGCCTTTTTATTCATTAATTCAGAAAATTTTTCTAATGAGCCTGAAATATGCTCAGCAACAGCAACTGAGGCATCATTTCCAGATGAAAGCATCACCCCAAATAATAATTCACCTAATTTAATTTTTTCTCCTCTTTTTAACCATATTGAAGAACCTTCCTGATAAGCTGCCCTCTCACTTATTGTTACTATATCATTAATATCCCCTTCTTCTAGAGCAACTATTGTAGTTAATATTTTAGTCAAACTGGCCGGCGGCCTTTTTAAATGAATATTTTTCCCATAAAGAATTTGACCAGTTTCTACATCAAGCAAAATTGCAGATATAGCATCTACATCCTCTAATCCTGTAGCATTACAATTCAAGACAATCATACTAAAAATAAAGATAAAAAGAAAAATATTTATAGTTTTATATCTCATTAAATTCCCCTACCTGTAGAATTTATTTTACTATAAATATATTCAATTACCTGCCTTATTATTTGTACTTAATATATCTTGAATCTTATTTATTACTTCAGGTGCAAGATTAACTAACCTTTCTACCACAGCTCCTTTTGATACTGGCAATAATTTTACCTGATCTTTCTGGGCAACTAAAAAAGCCATAGGACTTAACATTACTCCTGCTCCACTTCCTCCAGCAAAATTACCATTTGCTTCCTGTTTACTATTTTTTTCACAACTAATCTCTCCCCCACCTGCTGCAAATCCAAAACTAACCTTTGAAATTGGAATAATTACAGTACCATCAACTGTCTCTACAGGATCAGATACAATTGTATTTACATCAACCATTTCCTTAATATTACTCATTGCTGTATCCAGAAGTTTTTCTATTTGATCTTCTGCCATAAATATCACCCCTATAATTTATGTATAAAAGATTTATACCTGCAAGAATAATATTACCCAATCTAAGTGAAAATATTCCATGCAAGTATATATTTATTTTCCGTTGTTTAAAGTTTGGGTTGATATTTACTGTCATATTATTTTTTATGTCTTTTAAATAAGCAAAATAAAGACCAATAACTATCCATATTACACCGTTAATAATACCGGTCTTTGCCGGATTTTTAAAACCATATTCAATATTAAATTTAAACATTTTTAAGTTAAAATCAATATTATTAATAAGAAATATAATATTGACATTTTTTTCAATTATTTTTTTAATCTCTGATTTTATATTAAACTCACTAATATTTACATCTTCAACATAATATAAAAATTTTTTAATATTATTTTTAATTGTTCTACTTATCTTACCTGATTTAATTATAATTCCTAAAATCTTAAACTTAAAATAATCATTTTTCTCATCAAATTTATAAATAAATTCAAAAGTTATGGGAAAAAACAAAATGAATATTATTATAAAAAAAGAAATCAATAAGATATACATAATAATTACACCCCACTATATCTTATTGATTCCCTAATATTTAACAAATTATTACTCTTCAATCTCCGGCAACTCAGAAAGATTATTTATATCAAAATATTCTAGAAATTCATCAGTAGTACCATAGACAATTGGATTCCCGATCGTATCCTTTCTACCCAGTTCTTTTATTAAATCATATTTGGATAGGGTCAGCAATGTCTTTTCAACCTTTACATCTCTTATGCTTTCAATATCTGTTCTTGTAATAGGCTGTCTATAAGCAATAATAGCAAGTGTCTCCATGGCTGCTTGACTGAGGCTAATATTTTTTTCCAGGCTATGTAGTTTTTTTATATATGGGGCCATATCATATTTAGTTTTAAATATATATTCACCATTATATTCCTTCAAATTGAAGCCATGTAACTTTTTATCATATTCAGTTTTCAATTCATCCAGATATCTTATTATAATATCTTCATTTAATTCAAGTGTCGCTGAGATTTTTTTTAAAGAAATAGGTTTTAAAGCAGTAAATATAAGAGCCTCAATCTTTGCCAGGATTTCTTCATTCATCTCTATCACCTTTATCAATTTTTTTCAATTATTATATCTGAGAACATATCATTCTGGCTAACTTTCAAAAAACCTGTTCTCATTAATTCCAGCATTGCCAAAAAAATTAGTATTATCTCAAGTTTATTCATTCCAGCAGATAATAATTTAGTAAACCTGGTCCTTTTCTCTACTTCAACAGTCTTTTTAATTATATCAATCCTGGTAATAATACTTATTTCATCTTCATTTATAATAAAAGATAATGACTCTGGTGTGGCAATTTTTTTGCTTTTTATAGCCTCTGTATAAATTTTAGCAAATTCTTCTAATTTAATTTTTATTTCCAGCTTAATATCTTCATCAAATTCATTAAGATCTGTAACTGGATGACTGAATATATGAGCTGCCCTATCCTCTAAATCAATAAGTTTATTAGATAATTCCTTAAAATAATTATATTCTTCAAGTCTATCCAGTAAAGAATTATTATAATCACTTTCTTCAGTATCTTCATCATATTCAGGTAAGAGGGTTCGTGTTTTAAGTTCAATTAAATCAGCAGCAATAATCAAAAAATCACTGGTTAGTTCAAGATTAAATGAATCCAAATTACGAATATAATCTAAATATTGTTCTGTAACTGAAGCAAGAGAGACCTCACTAATCTCAATCTTTCTTTTTTTTATTAATTTATATAATAAATCTAAAGGCCCCTGAAAAAAATCTAGTTTAATTTTATAATCCATAGATTTACTCCTCTATATTAAAATATTGAAAAAAGCATTTACAAAAGGACTAATTATTTTCCAGAGGAAACCAGTTGAAGCCAATAAAAGCAAAATAATCATACCCATAGGACCTTCAAGTTGCATAAAATAATGGTCATATTTTGCCGGCAAAAAACCTCTTAATATTTTTGAACCATCAAGAGGTGGAATTGGAATTAAATTAAAAAAAGCAAGACTTAGATTGACTATTATTGCCAGCACAAAAAATCTTACTGTTAAATATATAAAACTACCTGTACCGGACAAATATATAGAATTAACTGATAAACCATTTACAAACAATATTAATCTAATTAACAAAGAAAATATTATTGCCAGAATAATATTTGCTCCCGGCCCAGCAAGACCAACAAACATCATACCTTTTCTGGGATTAGAATAATAATTTGGGTTAATTGGAACTGGCTTAGCCCAGCCAAAACGTCTTGTTATAATTAAAACCAGGCTTCCCATTAAATCAAGATGGGCTAACGGATTTAAAGTTAATCGGCCCATCATTTTTGGTGTTGGATCACCTAATCTATATGATGCATATCCATGTGAAAATTCATGAAATGATAGTGACATAAGCAATATTGGAACAAGAAATATAATCTCCTGAATTGATGGCATTACTTTTCTCCCTTCCAGTTTTTCTCTGACCAATTTTTCTCTGAAATTATTTTACGCGCTAATTTTAGTTCATCATCCCTATTAAAAATTTCACCCCGCAATTTAGCTCTATGTATAATATTTAAAATATTCTTCATCGCAGGACCAGGGGTGACGCCAATTTTTTTTAAATCATTCCCGTTTATTTCTAATTTTAAATAATTAAGTTTTTGCAAGAAATATACTATATTTTCTTTTACATTCATATCTTTTGTGTTAATTAATATCATTAATAATTCTTCAATACTTTTATTTTTTAAATATTTATAAATTTTTGCAGGATCATTATTTTTTAATAAATCAATATTATATTTATCAATTGAAAAATTAAATATCTTCTCTTCATCCTTACTAATATTCCACTTTGCCAGCATCACATAAGGTAAATTATCAAGGAAAATAGCCATTCTCAATAACCATTCTTTTATATTATAATTCTTTTTATTTAAAGATGCAAGATAACCATTTAATACCTTATATTTATCAATCTTATTTTTAGTTAAAGTAAAGTTTATATCAAGCAATTTAAAAACAGGCAATTTTTTTAAAATAGCAAAAGCATTATCGATCATTTCTATGTTCATTAGTAATTTAAGTTCTTTAAATACCCTTGATGTTGTTAGCTCAGAAAAATCACCCAATAATAGGGCCTCTCTCATCAAATTATAAGTCTCTTCCTCAAAATCAAAACCTGAATCTATCGCAAACCTGACTCCTCTAATAATTCTAGTAGGATCATCTAAAAAACTAAATCTATGCAAAGCACGTAATAAACCACTATTTAAATCCATACGTCCCTGAAAATAATCAAGTAATAATCCGAATTGTTCTGGATTAAGTGACACTGCAAGAGCATTTACAGTAAAATCCCTGCGGAATAAATCTTCAAGCAAATTACTTCTTTCTACCACTGGTAATGCACCAGGTCCCGGGTATTTTTCGCTTCTTGTCTGGGCAAAATCAAGATTCAGATTAATATCACTACATTTTATATTCCCAGTATAAAATTGCTCATTATATGAATATTCTCCATTAATTTTCTGGGCCATTTGTTTTAAAAATAAATGCAGATTGCCTTCCACTACAAAATCAAGGTCATTAGACTTTTTAGCTGATAATAAATCTCTGACCATACCTCCAATTAAATACAAATTGTTTTTATTTTCTTCTGCAACTTTACCTGCCATCTCTAAAATATTATATATATTTTTTGGTATTTTCTTTAAATCATTTCTAATACTTATTTTTTCAACCTTGATATTAACCAGACTGGAGCCATATCTATTTTTAAACTGATGAGGTGTTTCCTGTTTATAATAAGATTTTAAAATATCACTTCTCGTGATTATTCCTGTTAATTTCTTCTCATTTAATACTGGTAATCTACCAATATTATATCTAACCATTATTTCCTGGGCCTGTTGAATCCTGGCATCGGCATCTACTTTAATAACATCCCTGGACATATAACCTTTTACAGGGGCCTGCATTAAGTTATGGCCTTTTACTTTATCAAGATCTCTTCTAGAAAATATCCCAGCAATTTTCCCCTTATCACATATAACTACACCATTATGTCCATATTTTTCTAAAAATTTTTCTGCTTCAGATATACTTGTATCAGGCTTAATTGTCCTTACCGGAGATGACATAATATCCCTTACAGTTAATAGGGGTTCAACATTATTATAAATAATATCTTTTAAATTTTCTTTAGCCTCGTTGAGTTCAACTTTTAATTGAGCAGCACCAGCTCCATTATGTCCACCACCACCAAGTAAATTACATATTTTGCCAATATTTACCGCTTCATCATCACTTCTACCAATAATTTCTACCTTTTCCCCCATCGATATTATCAAAAATAAACTTGGTATTTGATAAAGTGTCTTAATCTTTTCTGCTACATTATTTAAACCAGTAATATATTCCTCATACTCTTTATAAAATAATGAAATCCTTATACCATTTATTTCAATATCTTCTCTTGAAAGTAATAACTTATCCAATACTTTTTTTTGCTCAGTATTTAATGATTCCTTTAAAAATTGATTAATAATCTTTAAATTAGCTTTTGAATCAAAAAGAAAGGCAAGTGCTCTCAGGTCATCTGCAGTAGTACTCAGGTAAGTAAGATTCCCCGTATCTGCATAAATACCCAATGCACAGACCGTTGCCTCCAGTGGATTTAATCTAATATTTTCAGCAATAATTTTGTTAACAATTATTGAGGTAGCAGAACCTATCATTTGACTTAAATCAAGATTTACCCAATCTAATTCTTGATGAGAATGATGATCATATAATATAACTTCTACTTCATTCCAATTGAGCTTATCCTCTAATTTCCCAAGCATATGTCGTGAATGAGTATCTACAATTATTATTCTATTAATATTAGATAAATTTATTTCACTTATTTTTAAAATTTCAAATTCATCACGATAAAGGGCCATGAAATTTCTGACAAGTTTGTCTATTCTTCCAGTAAAAACTGGTTTAGCCTCTGGATATAAAGCATGAGCAGCAATCATTGCACCAAGTCCATCCAGATCAGTAAAATGATGCGAAACAATAATATCCATAATTAACCTCCACAAATTAAGTAAACATCCTAAATATAAAAATATATCTATTGAATTACTATAATTATACATAATTCTTTATTAGATAACAAGGATAAAAGATTAAACCGCCTCCCAGCGTGGGCATTTACCACCCCAGCGAGCAATAAGCTCATCATTTTGATATATATTAATAATCTCACATCTATTTGGACAACCATCACACTCAAAACTTTCAGCCCGATAATTAAAGTTAGTTAAGTCAAATCCTTTAAAAGCAGTTTCTCCTTTTTTCTTCCAGGAGGTTTCCTGTCCTAAAATTGCAGCCCCCAAAGCCCCCATCACTTCATAATTTTCCGGTACAATAATCTCCACTCCAAGTTCTTTTTCAAAGGATCTTTTAATACCAATATTAGCTGCAACGCCTCCCTGAAAAATAACAGGAGCTTCAATAGTTTTTCCCTTGGCCACATTATTCAAATAATTTCTTACCATAGCATCACATAATCCAGCAATTATTTCTGGAATACCATGTCCCATCTGTTGTTTGTGAATCATATCTGATTCTGCAAAAACAGAGCATCTACCAGCTATACGAACTGGATTTTTTGTTTTCAGGGCATAAGTACCAAATTCCTCTATAGGTATTTCTAATCTACTTGCCTGCTGGTCAAGAAAAGAACCTGTACCTGCTGCACAAACAGAGTTCATGGCAAAATCTACTGCCACACCATCCCTGATAATAATAATCTTTGAATCCTGACCTCCTATTTCCAATACTGTCTCAACATCTGGCCTATAATTTGAAGCACCTACTGCATGGGCTGTAATTTCATTCTTTATGGCATCTGCGCCTACTATAACCCCAGCAAGATTCCGTCCACTTCCTGTTGTAGCTACTCCTCCTATTTCCAGATCAGAATTATTGGCTGCTATTTTATTTAAGCCCTTTTTCAATATTTTTATCGGTTGACCTTTTGTCCTGAGATAAACCTTATCTACTATTTTACGCTCCTGGTTAATTAGAACTAAATCTGTACTAACTGAACCAACATCTATACCTAAATAATATTTATCCATTATAAACTAAACCCTCCCTTTTTTTCCGACTAATTAAATCAATAAATGCTTCCAATCTTGTAATTAAACCAGTTTCACCGCTATGTTCATCAAAAATTAGAGATAAAACTGGTATACCCATTTTTTTACTGACTTCAGGCAATATTGTCTGGGCTACTATTTCCGGCATACAGGTAAATGGAGCAATCTGTATTACCCCATCATAGGATTTTTCAGCATACCTTACTGTATTGCCTATAGTATCAAGACCATGGCCACCCACAAAAGAATTCAAGTAAGGTCTGGCTGCTTTTTTAATTTTTTTTCTTTCTCCATCAAGATTTAAAAAATCATGTATCCAGGTACTAATATATATTTTTTTATCTATTACTGCCCCTAATTCTCCAAGTTTTTTTTCTATCTCGAGATTTGTGAAAGGTTCAATTACCATATATATCTCACCAACTATACCAATTTTTATCTCATGACCTAATTTTAAATCTCCTGTATTTGCTTTTATTATTTTTTCATAATCAGATGTCAATTTTTTTATTTTTTTAATAGAATTAATATAATCAAGCTGAGCAATAAATTTTTTATATATTTTATCCATTTTCCCCTTTTCTTTTTCCCTGGCCATTGCTTTTAAAATTAATTTATGAATTTTATCAATAGCCAATATTTTATTCCAGGCTAATCTTGAAGCATTAAATAATCTTTTTATTATAAAACCACCAAATAATTTTTTGTATTTTTTTATATTTTCACCAAACTCAGGGTCAATTACATACATTTCAAACTCATAACCAAGATCATTAAGAATTTCTTTTTGTACTTCGCCATAATAGCCAAAACGACAGGGACCAACACCACCACCCATTATAATTGTATTTGCCCCTTTATCGAGTGCTTCTATAAAATTCCCAAGATTAAGTTTTAAGGGCAAACAGGCAAATTCAGGACTGTATTTCATACCCAAGTCTATAGTTTTTTTAGAGTTCTGTGGTGGAAGAAC
>CAZOON010000005.1:0-16187 GCA_964581445.1 uncultured Halanaerobiales bacterium
TATTTTATTTCCTTACTCTTGTATTAATTCTAATCTTTGCAGCCTGGGGTAAACCTGAACAAGCAGAAGGGCTCTGCTTAAGTATTTATAATATTAAATGGCCTATAGCTATTTCATTACTTATTATACTGGGTATTATTTTAAAAAAATGGTTTAATAAAAATGAAATTGAAGAATGGCTTGATTCCAGCTGGGATTTTGCCGCTCAAATCTTGCCTTTGCTTTTTGCAGGAGTATTAATTGCCGGTTTTTTAATGGGCCGTCCTGGTGCAGATGCAGGTATAATTCCTGCAGACTGGGTAGCAAAATTTGTTGGAGGAAACTCACTCCTGGCTAATTTCACCGCATCTATACTTGGTGCATTTATGTATTTTGCTACATTAACTGAAGTCCCTATTTTACAGGGATTAATTGGTCTGGGAATGGGTAAAGGACCG
The DNA here is from genome assembly GCA_964581445.1 of uncultured Halanaerobiales bacterium. GTDB lineage: Bacteria > Bacillota > Halanaerobiia > Halanaerobiales > CAZOON01 > CAZOON01. The sequence continues at coordinate 438 of CAZOON010000005.1, forward strand.
GCCCTGGCAATATTACTTGCCGGTCCTGCACTGAGTCTTCCCAATATGCTTGTTATTCACAGTGTGCTTGGCACTAAAAAAACTATAACTTTTATAAGTTTAGTTATTATTATGGCAACAATTAGTGGGCTGATTTTTGGTGTTATTATTTAAAATTGAAAGGAGGTATATGGATGAAAATAAGTATCTATGGCACAGGTTGTCCAAAATGTAAAAAATTAAGTCAGAATACTATCTCAGCAGCTGAAGAACTTGACCTTGAATTTGAACTTGAAAAAATTGAAGACATTAATGAAATTGTTGAATCTGGTATCATGAGAACACCTGCACTGGGAATAAATGAAAAAATCGTATCAGAAGGTAAGGTTCTTAATATTGAACGAATTAAGGAATTGTTAAGTTAATATCATCAAGTACCCTGACTTTTTCTGCCTGGCTAATATATTCTTTTTGAAGACCCTCTGCCCTGTAGATAGTCATTACTTAAGCTCCTTACTATAATTATTATGAAGATAAATTGCCCACTTACTATCTGGATATATTTTTAGTGATTTATTTATCTCTTCTAATGCTTTATTATATTTCTTTTGTTTGGCATAGGCCTTACTCATCCAGAGATAAGAATTAAAATTATCATGTTTATCATTACTTTCCAGGGCCTTTACCAGTACCTTTATAGCTTTTTTAGCATCTCGTAATAATTCGAGTGCCTGAGGACCTTTACTTATTATATAAAATATCCCATTATATGACATCAATCTCATTATTGAATCTGCCATTAATCTATGTCCTTCACTTTATTTTTCAATTTCTGAATTATAATAAGCCTTTCTCGCTTTAAAATATAGTTCTTCACCCTGTTCTACAGCAAACACAATGATAGAATTAAATACAAATACTAAGAGCAATAATAAAATAAATATTTTTTTCATCATACTCTACCTCCATTTCAAATTTAATGACCTTAATAATATTATATATTTAAAAATTATTTATTTCCTCTACTTAAATAATGATATTAAAAAAGAAAAAAGCAGGAGATTAATCTCCTGCTTTTGGAGTAGATATATTATACTGAAAATTTAATCAATATCTGTCAGGCTTAAATAGCCATACTTTATAGCCTTAGCTATAGCATTTGGTATCCCACTGGCATTTAATTCTCCAAAAATCTTTTTGCGGTGATATTTAACAGTAGAAACTGATACATTTAATCTTTTGCTAATATTTTTAATTGAAACACCATTAGCAGATAAGATTAAAATGTTCTTACTCATTCCACTTAAATTCAAATTTTTTCTTTTTTTTAAAAAAGGCAATATTTCCTTTTCCTTTAATTCACTGCTAATTTTGGTATGTAACAGGTCTAGAAATATATAAATCTTATTATTAAAATTATTATCCTGATTTGCTATTGCCAGGTAACCATATATTTTTTTATCACATTTTATGGGAAGAGATATAAATTCCCAATTATGCAAAAAATAACAATAATGCTCATCTCCATTTAAATGGATAATGCTGTCTGTCTCCATTGTCATTGAAACTGCATTTGTTCCAAAACTTTTTTCTGAAAAAATAATACCATTTCTTAACCAATCATTTTCTAAATTGAAGTTTTTCTCATTTTGAGTATAGTGTGATAGTAGGACACCTTTTTTATCTGTTAATATTAAAATACCCCCAATATGACAATATTTTCTGACAAGTTTTTTTGAATTATTTAAAAATATATCTATTAAATCTTTATTATTTTTTCTCAATATTTGAAGTTCATCATCTTCAACATACAAAAGAGGTTCATTTAATGTCTTTGATATTTTATTAGTATAACATCTATACCATGATTCTTTTATTTCAGCATAAACTTTCTTCTTTAACATAATTACCACCTTTAGTTAAAATATTTATAGTATATTTTACCATAATTTATTATTTATTGCCATTATTTTTTTTATTATTAAGCCTTTAAGTTTACAAAATGACTATTTTTTTCTTCAGAAAATAATCTAAAATAATCATTAAAAAGAAAAGCTCCATTTAAATAAATATCAAAATACCATTCACCTGAAGTCATTTGCTTTTTTAAATCTAACCAGAACCAGATATCAACAGGTTCTGTCATTTTCTCCTGCCATAATATTCCTTCGGTGTAATGATAGTATTTTCCCTCAGGATTATTCCAGACTATGCTTAAAGTATGAATACCTTCTACTTCAGTAAAGTTAAAATGTACAAGCACTTTTTCATCCTTGTTCTCAAAATGTTTTTTATCTTTTTCAGAAAAAGTATTAAGTATTTTATCTGACATCAAATAATTTTCTAGATGTAATTTATAAGTTCTGGTATTTTGCATATGTTGACCTTTCTCATTAATTATATAAACTGAGGCGAGTTTTTCCTCTTCTTTATCATAAGGAAGATACATATTAGCAGTTGGATCATTCATTGTAAATTTATCATCTATTAAAAATTTATAATAATATTCTGCTGGTTTTAATTTGAGTTCAGTACACCATACTCCTTCTTCATCCATTTCCATAGGATTTTTATCTCCCTGCCAGTTATTAAAATCACCAATTAAAGATACCTTCTTTGCCTCGGGAAATAAATAAAAAAATTTATATAACATTATTTATCACCTTCTCAATACTGTATTTTATTTAGTTATAGCTCAACGAGTTCTTCCTAAAAAAAAATACTTTATTATCTCTAATTACATAATAATAGAAATGATTATTATCTTTGATTTTTACTTATTATTCTTCAGTAAAACATAGTCATTGGCCAGATAATCAACTAATTCTAACTGATCATCAAGTACATAATTATAATTATAAATATCAGGAGAAAGATCCAGCTCAAGTTCCCACAAATTTTCAGCCACCTTTTTCAATTCTAATTCTTCTTTAAAATCTCCATTAATTCTTACTGATTTTGCCAGTGAATCCTCAAATGAAAAAATCATCCCCATTATTATTACCCCCTATCTATAAAATTAACTTAATTGAAACACAAAAAATATATATCTATAATTTACCATATTATTAATTTTTTAGCAATAAACAATAGTATATTATTTTTTCTTACATAAGAACAAATAACTCTACTTTTTATTCTTTTGTCTAATTTTTTTATATAAAAAAATATATTATTTTAAATTTATACTTTTGTTCAAAGTGAAAATAATTATAAAAAAGAAAAAAGGCAGGGAATTATCCCTGCCAAAATATATTAAGATTAATTAATAATATTATATTTTAACTGTTATCACTTTTCAAAATCCTCCTTTATCCTCTTATCCAAACCTTAATTATATTATATATTTAATTTTTATATACTATAAATCCCATAGTTAACATAGCTTTAGATTTATTGACATGAATTATAATTAATAATACAATATATTTAATAGCAATGAAAGGAGATATAAGTTATGATAAATCTACTTAAAATAAAGGGAAGTCCGCGACCAGAGAGTAATAGTTTTTTCATCCTGGATAAAATAGCTAAAGGAATTTCTAACAGTGTAAGTGATATTAAAATAAAAACTATCGAAGTAAATAAATTGAAAATTAGTCCCTGTCAGTCATGTTTTGAATGTAATAAAAATGGTCACTGTATTATTAATGATGATATGCAGGATCTTTATGAAGAATTTGATAAAGCAGATATTATACTTCTTTCAACACCTGTTTTCTTTAATGGCATATCTGCTCAATTGAAGGCTATGATAGATAGGTGTCAGGCCATATGGGCCAGTAAATACGAGGCTAATAATCCAATCATTAATCGCGAAAAATCAAGATTGGGTTATTTAATAGTAACTGGCGGTATGACACCTTATAAAGATCAGTTTATTGCAGCCAGAAAAGTTGCCAGTATGTTTTTCCGGGTTACAAATACTGAACAAATTGGAGACTTGACTGTTTCAAATATTGATAAAAAACCTGTTTTTAACAGAGAAGAACTAGCTACAAAAGCAGTTGAAATCGGGAAAGACCTTGTTCAAAAAATTTAATTTAATAGGTGAATCAAAATGAAAATTGATAAAATAAATCAGGCTCAGAGAACAGATATAAAAAATGAAGGGGCAAAAAACAGTTCTAAAACTCTAAGAAATATTCCTGACAAAATTAGCCCTGAATTAAAAACTGAAATAATGAACCTGTTAAGTAAATTTGAATCGTCCCTTCAGGACCTGATTTTAAAAACATGGTCTGCCTCAGATTTACCTGTAAAAAAAAGTGATTTACTTTTTATACTTGATTTTTTCGATAATAATCAAATATCAAAAGAAAATGCCCCTGATATCTTAAAAGCATTCACAGTTTTAAAGAAAAACAATCTTCCATTAATTAAAAACTTGATCAAAGGTCTTTCCTATAATATTAGTGAAAATCCCACAGAAAACAATCTCTCTGAAAAAATAACTCAAGTAACTGCAAATGAAAATACAAATAATAATTCTAATAATATGAAATTTAGCTCAGAAGATATAGCACAATTAATTTTGAATCTGGACCAGGCTCCAGAAGAATTAAGTGAAAAAATTAAGAACTATGGAGATATAATTAATAAGCTTATAGAAAGACAGGGGAATGAAAACAGCACTAATGCAAAAGAGATAATAAACCATCTGCAGGGCGAAAAAATTATCAACTTATTAAATAATAATCTTCTATTAGCACTGGAAATCCCGCTTTTATTTAACACTAATGAAGAACCACACCCTCTTTTTTTACAGGTGTGGAGCGAAAAAGATAAAGAAAAATCATCAGAAAAAAATAAAAAGAAAGATTATCTCATAAGTTTTATTTTAGACTTATCAGAAAGAGGACTACTTAGAGCAGATATCAAAATATACAATAAGTCATTAAATTGCAGCTTTTATTCTACTTCAAAAAAGACCCTGAATTTAATAGATGAATATTTTTATATTTTACAGAAAAGATTAGAAAAACTCGGCTACATTATTAATAACCCAGCTCTTGAATTTAAAGACAAGAGTCAAGAGAAAGAAATATTTAATAAAGATATCCTTCCTGAACAAGAAACAAAAAAATTGGATTATAAACATATAGATTTTAGAATATGAGGATGTAATATTATGGACAAAAAGAAAGCAAAAAAAATCAACAAAGCAGTTGCCCTTAAATATGATAGTAAAGAAAACGATGCCCCGGTAGTTATTGCCAGCGGAAAAGGTAGCATAGCTGAAAAAATTATTGAAAAAGCCAAAGAATATGATATACCAATAAAAGAAGACCAGGATGTTGTTGAAATCCTGGCCAAATTAAACATCGGAGATGAAGTTCCACCTGAATTGTATCAGCTTATTGCTGAAATCCTGAGTTTCTTCTATTCTTTAGAAGACCTTAGCAAATAGACTTAATCGCCTCCAGAGCAAAGTCTATACCTTTTCTATCTACATCTAAATGAGTAACAGCCCTCAGATAATTATCTTCCATCATACTGACCCTTACACCTTTATCTAATAATCTATCAAAGAATTCGCGGGCAGTCATGTTTTCAACCTTAAATAAAACAATATTTGTTTCCACATGTTCTGGATTGATTTCTATCTTACTTATTTCGGCCATTCCATTTGCCAGATATGCAGCATTTTCATTATCGCGAGAAAGCCTTTTCAGATTGTTCTCAAGGGCATATATTCCTCCTGCCGCTATAATTCCAGCCTGTCTCATTGCCCCGCCAAGTCGTTGTTTCCAGAAACGGGCCTTTTCTATAAATTCACTCGAGCCAGCTAAAACTGAACCCACTGGAGCACCGAGTCCTTTACTGAGATCAAACCAGACAGAATCAAAGGGGACAACATAATCAGCTGCACTGATACCTGTTGCTGCAACGGCATTAAATAATCTTGCCCCATCCATATGTTTTTTCAAACCATTCTTATCTGCCACCTGACATATATCTTTTATTGTTTGTAGGGGCCAAATACTTCCCCCACCAAGATTAGTTGTCTGCTCTATTGATATTAATCTTGAGCGTGGACTATGATAATCCCTTTCTCTGAGAGCATTTTCTACATCTTCTGCAGAATATATGCCTCGAGCCCCTTCTAAAGGTCTGATAGATGCACCTGCCAGGACAGAAGTAGCCCCACTTTCATAATGTATAGGATGAGCAGATTTGTCCATAAGGATTTCATCACCAGAAGTACAGTGAACAGCAAAAGATATCTGATTGGCCATTAGACCTGAAGGAAGATATATAGCCTCTTCTTTGCCCAGTATATCTGCAGACATTTCTGTTAGCTTATTAACACTGGGATCTTCAAGTAATTGTTCATCCCCTACCTCTGCTTTGGCCATAAATTCTCTCATTTCTTTTGATGGTCTTGTTCCTGTGTCACTAAATAAATCAACTTTAATATTCATTAATTATCACCTCTTGAATTTATTTAAATCATCCTTTTATAATAATCTCCAGTACTATTGCCGAAATCATTCCAACAAGTATAGTCAAAAAAATATTCTTTTTATAAATTGCCACCAGAAATGTTGGTAAAGATGCCAGTAAAAAAATATTTTTTATATTTAAAACTATTTTACCATCTATCATTAATACCCCTGGTGCAAGTAAAGCAGCAAGTATAGCGGGCGGAATAAATTTTAACCACTGAATTACAATTTCCGGTATCTCTAATCTGCTCAATAATGCCACTGGAATATACCTTGGCAGATAAGTTACCAGCATCATACCCAAAAACATTATTAAGTACCTGGATTCCATCTTTCTATCACCACCCCCAGACTGGCTGCTATAATAGTAGCCAGAATAACATTCCAGTTTCCAGGAAGTAGATATATAAAAACAATAGAAATCATCCCTGAAATAATTGATATAAAGATATCCAGTCTATTCTGAATCTGTAATACAAGCAAAACAATAAACATTGCTGGTAAAACAAAATTAAGACCAATTGAATCAATTGCCGGTATAATATTACCCAGACTTACCCCAATAAAAGAACTAATAACCCAACCCAGATAAGCTGTAATTCCCAGTCCCAGAAAAAAATAATCTCTATGCTCATAATTATTTATTTCAGCACTACCAACGGCAAATGATTCATCAGTAATAAAAAAACTAAGTAAGGGTAAAATCTTTGCATTGCTTTTTTTAAAATGTAGGCTCAAAGATGCACTCATCAGTAGATGCCGCAGATTAACTAAAAAAGTCATAATAATAATTGCCAGAGTAGCAGCACCATTATTAATCATATCTATACAGATAAATTGTGATGAGCCTGCAAAAACAATCAGGGACATTGATACAGTTGTTATAATATTTAATCCTGCCTGAGAAGCCAGTATACCATAAGTTATACCTATAGGTATATAACCCATTATAATTGGAAAAGAATTCTTCATCCCGGCAATAAAATCATTTTTTTGTTTCAAACTATGACTCCTTTCGATATTTATAAGAAAATTCTCTGTATTTAGTCTAGTTTTTTTATTTTCAAATGATTATTCATTAATTGATTATTCATTAATTCTTTTTTGCAATAACTCTTCAAATAAGTTAATAAATATATCGGTCTGCTCTAACTCTTCTTTTATTAACTCCTGATCAAAATCAACAAAGGCTACATAGTCTGCCTCTTCTCTGTCTCTTAACAGGGCATCATATAATTTACCATATTCAACCGGTATTAAACCAGTTTTTACAAAATCACGATGCAAGGCTACTCTAACAGCACTATGTTTTTTTACGGCTAAATTCATATTTAGCCGACTTAAGACTTTTATGAGCCTTCCCCATCCAATATCTAGCTAGCTCAATTCGATTTTTATCCATTAAAATTTCACCCCATCCCGCTTTATCTCATCTTTAATGGAAAGAACAGAATATAGACCATTATTCCAACTATATTTATCAATTAGCAAAATACTAAGATTAGTATCATATTTTAAATTTATTTCAGTTACTATACCATAAATTTTATGTTTTGATCTATGACTAATAGGCTGGGATGATAAAGCTAAAAGATCAAGATCAGATCCCTTTTCAGCATTTCCCCGGGCCACAGATCCAAAGATTATGTATTCTTCAATTGGGTAATCCTCTCTTGCTAATTTATTTTTTAGAGACTTCAAGGCCAGTTGCTGATTAGAAGAAAGACTTAATTTTTTAGCAGTCATTTATTATTCACCCCTTTATTTATAATAATTTATTATATAATTTCGCACTTATATATTATATATTCTTAATTTAAATATTTTTTCCTGCCTCTATATTTTGTTTGCCTTGAAATTATTAATCTTTGGGAATACTACTCTTCTATTATTTATATTATCTATTTTGACCTCCATATCATAGGCCTTTTGTAAATTAAGGTTATTTAAGGTATCGCTGGTTTTGCCTTTAGCAATTATTTCCCCTTCTTTAAGTATTATAACCCTATCACAAAAACTTAAGGCCAGATTAGGGTCATGCAGGGCTGTAATTACCCCTTTCCCTTCTTCAGTAAGCTTCTTAATCTCAGCCATCAGAAGATACTGGTTTTTAAAATCCAGATGAGAGCTTGGTTCATCTAAGATTAGGAATTCTGTATCCTGCATTAAGGCCCTGGCTATCAGAACCATTTGCTTCTCACCACCACTAAGTTCATTGTAATTCCTATCTTTTAATTTAGATAAACCAAGTTTCTTTAAAGTTAACTCTGCTTTTTTGTAATCTTCTTTTTGGGGCATGGTTCCAAATTTAAGATAGGGAGTAATCCCTAAAATAACCACATCAATAACTTTATATGAAAATACAACATTATGTTCCTGAAAGACCATACTTATATGTCTCGATATATTCCTCCTATCTATCTGTTCTAATTTAATATTATTAATATAGATTGCCCCTTCATTGGACTTAATAATTCCATTAAGACATTTTAATATCGTTGTTTTCCCAGAACCATTAGGCCCTAAAAGACAGGACAACTCACCTCTTTTCACTTCAAAGTTAATATCTTTTATTGTCTCTTCTTTCTGATAGGAAAAAGTGAGATGATTTACTCTAAGCATTAGGCCCACCCACTTCCTCTGCGTTTAATTAATAAATAGGCAAAAAAAGGTGCACCAACAAAGGCAGTAATAATACTAATAGGTATTTCAGCTGTTGTTAATGTCCGGGCTAAATTATCCATTATTAATAATAGCAAAGCCCCTGTCAGACCTGCAGCTGGAAGCATAAAGCGGTGATCAGTGCCTATTAAAGAGCGGGCAATGTGAGGTACAATAAGACCTATCCATGTTACCTGTCCTGTGGTTGCTACACCAACTGCAACCATAAATGTAGTAATTATAATTATTGCAATCCTTAATATTTTAACATTTATACCCAGCGATAAGGCCTCTTCATCCCCCATGGCCATGACATTTAAATACCATCTCATAAAATAAATCATTATCAGACCTATAAAAATTATGGGAATGGTGAATTTCAACTCCTCCCATCCAATACGATTAAATCCCCCCATTAAATAAAAAACTATACCGGGAAGCTTATCATAGGGATCAGCAATATATTTAATTAAGGAAATCATGGCATTAAATAGAGAGCTAACAATAATCCCTGATAAGACCATCATCATTACTATATTCCCCTTACCATGCCGTGCTATAGCATAAGTTATGAAAACCGCAGTTATACCAAAAATAAATGCCAGTAAATAAATAATATACAGAGAATCAACAGTAAGAAACATTCCCAGGGCAACACCAAAACTTGCTCCGGCTGTAACCCCCAGGATATCTGGAGATACCAGAGGATTACGGAACATACTTTGATAGGCTGCTCCAGTAACCGAAAGGGCCATTCCCACTGCAGCAACTAAAATCACCCGTGGCAATCTTATAAAATAGAACACCGACCAGTCTTTACCCAGCTTATCTGGATTATCTACTCCTATTAATACTTTAATAATATTATAATATCTAGCAGGGGATATTTTATAACGTCCTAGAAATAATGAGATAAATATAAGTATAAATAACAATATTATTATTATTAAAATCTTTTTTCTTTTCTTCATTTAACTCTCCCCTATCAGCTGATTTACAGCTTTCCTCCCAATTGATCATAACTTATTCCGTATAATGTCTTATAAAAATTATTTAATATATCTTCATAATCAATATCAGAATATCTTTCAGGATAAAGATGTCTACTCAAGCAGAGTATACCCATCAAAGATGAAGGGCTGGGAAAATCCCATGGTTCTAAATTAGAGGGGAAACGATATATCTTGCCAGTTTTAAAGGCATTGATATAATTATATTTTTCCATATCTTTTAATTTCTCAATATCGTCTTTAAAATAATTTGAAACAATTATCAGGTCTGGATCCCAATTTATTAATTGTTCGGAAGAAATTTTGACAAAACCACTTTTAGATTTACTGACAGGATTAATACCCCCGGCCAATTCTATCATACTCGTCTGAAGCATCCCTTTACCAACTGAATCCAAAAGATTCGAATTTGCAAAATAAACCTTCTTTTTGCAGGCAGCAGGAATATCAGTTACACCTTTAATAATCTCCAATATCTTCTCATATTGATTATCAACTATCTTTGCTTTTCTTTCCAATCCCAATGCTTTACCAAGGATTATATTAGTCTTTTTAATTAATTCATAACTCTCTGGTTTAATAATTATAGAAGGAATCCCCTGGATTTTTAATTTTTTAGCTAGCTCAGGCCCCTCATTATAAGGATAAAGAATTACCAGATCTGGGTTTAAGGATATTATCTCTTCTAAGTTTAAACCCTTCCTTTTTGAACCAACAATGGGGAGATCCTTTATATCAGGATATAATTTCTGAAATAGTTTTTGAGACGGGGAGCCCATATCTATCCCAACTAATTTTTTTTCTGCCCCCAGAGCAAAAACAAACTGGGTTGCTGATTTATAGCTAGTAACTATCCTCTCAACCTTAGCACTTATCTCTACCTTTCTCCCTGCCATATCAGTAATAATTTTGACATCATTCTCTGCAGCATGCAGACTAAAATTTACAAAACTAATGACAATTATTAATATTAAACTCAGGTAAATTATCATTTTTTTTCTGATTATCATTTCAATAACCCCCAGATTATAACCGTTATACTCAACCTCATATAACGCTTATAAAAAATTATTTTCCTCGCTCTATTTGCTTATAAAAATCATCATTAAAGTATTTATCTTCAAGCATAGTTAATTTTTCCTGTGCTTCTCTGCGAAAATCGGCAAAGCTTTCTGCTAAAAATCTCCCCTTATCAGTCAAGTGTGAGCCACCACCACTTTCTCCGCCAACTCTTTTTTCCAGTAGTTTAAAACCAAGTTTCTCTTCAAGTTTCTTAATGAGATTCCAGGCCTGACTATAAGACATATTAATCTCAGCTGCAGCCTTTCTAAGGGAACCCAACCTATCAACTCGTTGAAGTATGTCACAGGGTCCATCGCCAAAATATCTTTCCTCTTTCTCTTCCAGCCATAATTTATAATTAAGCTTCATAGCTATCAACCTCAGTTATTTGCCTCTTATACTTCAGATATTCATGATAATAATCTAAATCAATAATTATTTCCTCCCTCTCAAGTGGGAAATGATAAACCCGCTCAGGATATTTATTTATTAATGGCCTCAATCCCCCTGGACCTTCAATATCATATACCTTATTTACCATTGAAGCCTTTAAGATAACCGGATGACCTTTATTTCCTTTATATTCAGGAAGGAAAATATCTGCCTTTACTTTTTTGGCCTCTTTGATAACACTTGAGTAAATATCAGGACTTATCATTACTTTGTCAGCAAGTGTAAAAACAAAATATTCTGTATTATCAGGAATATTTTTTAAACCTTCCCGAACACTACTCAACATACCATTTTTATAATTCTTATTATATATAAATTTTACTCCCTGTTTTTTATATCCTTTTAATGCTTCAGTAATTTTCTTTCTTTCAAACCCAAGCACAAGCCTTATTTCATCATCAATCATATTGGAATTAATAATGTTATCCAATACAGTCTCAATTATAGTCCTGTTTTTCCAGGGAAGAAGCTGTTTTAGTCTCCCCATCCTACTGCCTTCACCTGCAGCGAGAATAATAGCAGAAAACAATTATCTTCCCCCTTTTTATGTCTCAGGACTATCGTTTATTCCAGATAGTCCTGAGATTTTTATTTTTAAATGAAAATAAAATATACCACAAAAACAATTCCCAGAACATAAACTAACCAGTGTACTTTTTCCCCTTTTCCGGTAAAAAGCTTAAGTAAAGGATAGACAATAAAACCAAGTGCTATTCCATTGGATATTGAATATGTTAAAGGCATAGCAATCATGGCGATAAATGCTGGTAAAACTTCCGTAAAATCATCCCAGTCAAGTTTTGTAATATTTGTCATCATCATTGTACCAACAATTATTAAAGCTGGTGCAGTTGCAGCACCTGGAACAATACCTATCAAAGGTTTAAAAAATAAGGAAAGAAAAAATAGAATTGATACTACAATACCAGTTAATCCTGTCCTGCCACCTTCTGCTACACCTGCAGCAGATTCAATATATGTAGTAACAGTACTTGTTCCAAAAAGAGCGCCTCCAGTAGTACCTATAGCATCAGCAAGTAAAGCATTACTGGCTTTAGGTAGATCTCCATTTTCATCAAGATAACCGGCCTGCTGACTTACACCAACAAGAGTCCCTGCAGTATCAAATAAATCTACAAATAGAAAAGAAATTAAAACTGCTAAAACACCTGCATTGAAAACTGAAGCAATATCCAGTTTAAATAAAACAGCTGACCAATCTGACATTCTGGGCAAGGCGAAAACTCCATTCAGGGGAGGGGTAACACCATTTGTCCAGCCAATAATTGTCGAAATAAGAATTCCCCAGAGCAATGCCCCTTTTATACGTAGAGAATATAAAATACCTGTAATTATTAAACCAATTAAAGCAATTAAAGCAGGACCAGAAAAGATATTTCCCATGGCTAAAAGTGTGGCATCATTATTTACTACAATACCTGCATTTTGCAAACCTATAAATGCTATAAACAGACCAATACCTGTACTTATACCTGTTTTTAAAGACATGGGTATGGAATTAACTATCATTTTTCTTACAGGAGTAACACTCAAAATAATAAAAATAATACCTTCAACAAAAACTATTCCCAGAGCAGTTTGCCAGGATAAACCCATCCCAATAACAACTGAATAAGCAAAAAATGCATTTAATCCCATTCCAGATGCCAGTGCAAAAGGATAATTTGTTAATAAAGCCATACTAAGTGTACCAAGAATAATACCTGCTATTGTGGCAATAAAAACACCATCAAAAGGCATACCAGCATCACTTAGGATAGCAGGATTTACAAAGATAATATAGGCCATAGTCATAAATGTTGTAAAACCAGCCAGCACTTCTGTCTTTACATCTGTGTTGTTCTCTTTTAACTTAAAAAATTCTTCCACTTGAAAATCGCCTCCTAAAAATTATTTAGTACTGAAACATGTTTGAATTCCTCTACATCAAAAAGTCCTTTATCTGTAATTTTCAGGCTTGGAATAACCGGTAAGGCCATAAAGGCCAGAGTCATAAATGGGTTTTTTAAACTTATACCCAGTTCCCTACTTTTTTTCTTTAATTCTTTTAAATCATCAGATACCTCTTTAAGTGACTTATCAGATATAAGTCCAGCTATAGCTAAGGCAAGTCTAGCACTGACTGCACCATCTTTTACAAGTACAATTCCACCTTTTAATCGCTCAATTTCTTTTACTGCCTTATACATATCAGCTTCATTTAAACCAATCACTAGAATATTGTGAGAATCATGACCAACTGATGTAGCAACTGCACCTTTTTTCAGCCCTGTACCTTTTATTAAAGCAAGCCCTGTATTACCTGTCTTTTTATGTCTTTCAACAACAGCAATCTTAGCCAGATCTTTATCAATCATTAATTCATTATTCAAATCCTCATCTTCTGCTAAATTAAGGGATAATTTTTTAGTAATTATACTATTATTATTTAATCCTATTACTTTATAGTTTTTCCCTCCAGGTAAAATAAAATCCCTTTTATTTAAACTCCCAATTTTAACAGAATCATATATTTTATTATATTCGCTCCTGTTTGCATCCTTTTCTTTATTAATTACAAGATTTAACTCACCATTTTCAGCTACTAATTTACCATCTTTATAAACCTGTAAAATATTTAAATCACTTAAATTATCAATAATAAGTAAATCTGCCCTGTAACCCGGAGCAATCGCCCCTAAATTATCAAAACCCAGTGCCCTGGCAGCATTTATAGTTGCTAATTTTATTGCCCTTAAGGCTTCCATACCATTATTTATAGCCTTTTTAATTAAAAAATTTATATGCCCTTCATCAATTAAATCCTCCGGATGACGGTCATCAGTGGCAAATAAAAAACGTGACAGATTACTATCATTAATAGCAGGTAGGAGATTTACTAAATCCCTGGTAACTGAGCCCTCTCTTATCATTATATATAGACCTTTGCGAACCTTTTCTAATGCCTCTTTAGCAGTAGTTGTTTCATGATCAGCCTTAATACCTGCCAGCAAATATGTATTCAAATCCTTACCTAATAATCCCGGGGCATGGCCATCACGGAAAAGTTCTTTTGTTAACTCAATCTTTTCCCAGATAGATCTATCCCCATTAATTACCCCAACATAATTCATTACCTCACCCAGACCAAAGATACCTTCTTCATCAATAAGTTTTTCCAGATCAGCAGCATTTAGTATTGCTCCAGAACTTTCAAATTCCGTAGCAGGTACACAGGATGGTAACATAAGATGAAAATTCCAGGGGAGCTTCAGACCACTTTCCAGCAGGTACTTTATTCCTTTTAAACCTGCTACATTAGCTATTTCATGAGGATCAGCAACTATAGTAGTTGTTCCCAGTGGAATAATATGCCTGGCAAATTCCTCCACCCTGACCATACTGCTTTCCAGATGAAGATGTCCATCTATAAAAGCAGGGGATACCAGTTTCCCCTTAAGGTCAATTTCTTTCTTCCCCTCATAGTCTCCAGTACCAAGTATAATCCCATCTGATATTGCTATATCACCATTATATAATGTTTCATTAAAAACATCTATTATCCGGGTATTTTTCAAAACTAACTCTGCTTTTTCTTCACCCCGGGCCTGTTTTAATATCTCCTGACTTATCATCTTATTTTCACCTCTTTAAACTCAGTGCAGCAAAATTACATCTTGTAACACATAATCCACAGGAAGCACAGAGAGATTCGTTAATCTTCACAGCTTTTTCACCTTCAACAAAATCAATGGCATCATATACACAACTTTTTACACATAATCCACAGGCAGTACAATTTTCCTCAATCACCACAGGTACCCTGTTTTCAAAAGAGGCTTCATTAGGCATCATTTTAAGGGCCATACCCCTTATCTCATCAAGCGAGGAATAGTTATTCTCATTAAGAAAAATATCTATTTCATCGGCTATCTGAGCATATATACCCGGGCCATTAAGAATAGCAGCTGTACACACCTGAACAGCTTCAGCCCCCATCATAATCATTTTAATTGCATCCAGTCCAGTGGAAATACCTCCAACAGCGATAATAGGAATATCAACTGCCTTTACTGCCTCATAAACAGCTCGTAAAGCAAGAGGAAAAATAGCTTTCCCTGATAACCAGCCATAGC
>CAZOON010000006.1:0-15894 GCA_964581445.1 uncultured Halanaerobiales bacterium
TTCCTGAATAATTCATCATAGCCTCTTCTAAAACCTCTCGCGAAGGTAAATCAAGATGATTTGTAGGTTCATCAAGAACCAATAAATTATATTCACCATTCATCAATTGTAATAAGCGTAATCTACTTTTTTCGCCTCCGCTCAACTCCTTGATTTTTTTAAAAACCTCATCCTCTCTAAACAAAAAAGATGCAAGCAAATTTCTGGCATCCCCTTCACTCATTGGGACCTCACGTCTAAGAGCTGTTATCAGATCATCATCTTTATTAAAACCTTTAAATTCCTGACTATAATATCCAATCCTGACATTTGCACCTATCTTAATATTTCCTGCATCAAATTTTTCATTTCCAATTATACCTTTCAAAATCGTAGTTTTACCTGAGCCATTTTTACCAATAATACCGGCCTTTTCACCCCAGTATAATTTAAGCTCTACACCTTTTAAAATTTCTTTATTATCATAACTTTTTTGCAAATTCTCAATCATAATAACTTCACGGCCACTTCTTCTTTCAATATCTAGCTCCAGTTTCATTTTTTCTCCGCCGAGACTGGGTTTTTTTATCTCTTCCATCCTGTCGAGCCTTTTTTGCATATTCTGGGCCTGTTTAAAAAATTTCTCATTATCCCCCTGTTTTCCCCAGCGATACAACCTTTTTATAGACTCTTCAATCTTCTTAATCTTTTTTTGCTGGTTTTTGTATTCATTCATCTTTAGTTCAAATCTTTTCTGCCTCTCTTTTAAATAAAAACTATAATTACCAGCATAATCCTCATTTTCTCCATGTTTAATCTCAACTATACGCTCAACTACCCTATCCAGAAAATATCTGTCATGTGAAACCAAAATTACTGTACCTGAATAATCCTGCAAATAATCTTCCAGCCATTTGATTGAACTTAAATCAAGATGGTTAGTAGGCTCATCCAGTAATAATATATTTGGTTTTTTTAATAACAATTTAGATAATCCCAATCGTGTTTTTTCTCCACCGCTTAAAATTTCAGGTTTTTTATACAATTCTTTTTCAGTAAATCCAAGACCATAGGCTACTTTTTCAATCTGACTTTTATAACTATATCCACCCTTCATCTCAAATTCATGTTGCAACTCACTATATTCATTAATTAATTCCTCTACGGGCTCATTATCATTACTCATTCTCTTCTCAAATATCTTCATCTTTTTTTGCAAATTAATAATATTACTAAAGACATCCTCAAGCTCATGGTAGATGGTAGAATTCACTTCAAAATCAGGTATTTGACTCAAATAACCAATACTGGTATTTTTGCTGATAGAAAATTTACCCTCTGAAAATATTTCTTTTCCATTAATAATCTTAAATATCGTTGTTTTTCCTGAACCATTCGGACCAATAAGCCCTATTCTCTCACCTTTATTAACTGTCAGGGAAAAACCATTTAATACTTTACTCAATCCATAAGACTTTTTAATATTGTTTAATCCAAGTATGACCATAAAAAATTCTCTCCTTGAGAAAGGTTTATCTAATATTTTAAAGAAGTATTTATAAACATCATAATATATATCTATTTATATCACAAGGGGTTTTTTTATGTTAAAAATAAAAACAGAAGATAAGCGCGAATTAATACTGCATGGAAACTTAAGAAAAACAATACTTGTTATTGCTATACCAATTATGTTAAATAATATTATCCAATCAATATATAATATCACAGATACCTATTTTGTAAGTAAGTTGGGCTCAACTGAAATGGCTGCTATGACACTGGTATTCCCTATTGTCTTCTTTTTTTTGGGTATAGGGATGGGAATGAGTGTAGCAGGCACATCGTTAATCTCACAATATATCGGTGACGACAATAAAAAAGCTGCCAGAAGGGTAGCAGGGGAAATAATAACTTTAGCAGTATTAAGTTCAATTCTCATAGCTATAATAGGCTCTATATTAACTCCAGTTATTATAAAAACAATGGGTGGTAAAGGAGAACTGCTCACTTTGGCAGTAAGCTATTTAAGAATCATCTTCTATGGTATGCCAGCCCTGTTTTTATTTTTTGCCTTTACTGCAATAAAGCAGGGACAGGGTAATACGTTAACACCAATGAAATACACTGCTTTATCAGTAGGCCTGAATATTATCCTTGACCCAGTATTTATTTTCAGCTTTAATCTTGGTATAGCAGGAGCAGCCATGGCAACTATTATTGCCCGTTCACTTTTTACCTTTTACGCCATTTTTACTCTATTCAGTAAACATAATGGTATACATATAAATCTAAAAGACCTCTTTTTAGATAAACGGGTAATTAAATTAATAAAAGTTGGCATCCCCTCATCAATAGGCCAATCAATGGCTGCCTTTGGCTTTATTTTTTTAAATATATTTATTATCTCTTATGGTGAAAACACCCTTGCAGCTTTTGGTATAGGTAATAGAATAACTTCCTTGATAATAATGCCTGCCATGGGACTTGGAAAAACATTAAATACCATAGTTGGGCAAAATTTAGGTTATGGACAGATCGAAAGGGCCAAAAATGCTGTAAAAAAAAGTGCAGCTATGACCACAATCTTTCTTATTACTGGGGGTATAATACTATTCCCCTTAAGTCCTTACATCATTAATATCTTCACTGATAATCCATCCGTATCTTCACAGGGATTGATATTTCTCAGATTAATCATTATTTCTTTACCTTTAATGGGATTTTTCCAAATATTTATCGGTACATTCCAGGGGTCAGGCCATACAATATATGCTATGATATTAATGATGGGAAGACTCTGGGCCTTAAGATTACCAATGATTATTCTTTTTAAAAATTTCACAAACTGGGGCTCAAAAGGTGTCTGGTATGCAATGGTATTAAGCAATGCCATAAGCTGTCTGGTAGGATTTATTATATATCTAAGTGGGAAATGGCAAAAAAGTGTTATAGAGCAAGATTTCAATGACAAACTTTTAATTAATGAAGAAATTATTAATGAAAAAAATAATTACTCTACATAATCAAACTCAATGGAACCGATTTTTACCGTATCCCCATCCTGAATACCTTCTTCTTTCATCCTGTCATTAAGTCCATGATGTTTTAAAATCCTGAGCATTCGTTTTAAAGCTACCTCATTATTTAAATCAGTCTTATTCACTACTTCATCAACCAATTTGCCGGTGATATTGTAAATATTATTACTTTTTCTAATAATAATATCATCTTTCTTCATAAAATCAGGTCTAATGATTACCTCTTCTTTATCATAATCAATAACAGTCTCTTCAGGAATCTCTTCCAACATAGCACCTGTTTTATAAATTAAATCTTTTACACCTTTTCCACTTACAGCTGAAATAGGATAGGCCATATATCCCTGATTACTAAAAATTTTAATAAACTTCTCTAAATTATTGTCCTCTGGCAATAAATCTATCTTATTAAGTGCAAGTATTTGCGGAAGTCTGGCAAGTTTTTCATTATAATTCTTCAATTCTTTATTTATAATTGCAAAATCTTCCAGTGGATCTCTCCCTTCACTACCCGCAATATCAAGCACATGAATCAATAATCTTGTCCTTTCAAGATGACGCAAAAATTCATAACCAAGCCCTGTACCCTGATGGGCACCTTCAATCAATCCAGGTATATCTGCTATAACAAATGATTTATAATCACCATAAGATACTACACCTAAATTTGGTTTAAGGGTAGTAAAATGATAGGAAGCAATCCTGGGTTTAGCCCTGGAAACTCTGGATATAAAAGTTGATTTGCCCACATTAGGATAACCAAGCAAACCTACATCAGCTAAAAGTTTTAATTCCAATTGTATTTTGCGAGATTCACCTTTTCCCCCTTTTTCAGCAAACTTTGGGACCTTTCTAGTTGCTTTAGTAAAACGGGCATTGCCTTTACCACCTTTACCACCTCTGGCAATAATAAATTCCTGGGCATTTTCCTTTAAATCCACGAGAAATTTATCATCATCAGTATCATAAACAATAGTTCCAGACGGAACCCTTAATATAATATCTTCTCCGCTTCTTCCATGACAATTTTTTCCCTTTCCATGTCTCCCACGTTCAGCTTTATAATAATTGTTATAACGAAAATCTGCCAGTGTATGTAAGCCTTCATCAACTTTTAAAATTACACTACCACCATCTCCACCATCTCCACCATCAGGACCACCCATATCAATAAATTTTTCCCGGCGAAAACTAACAACTCCATTTCCACCATTGCCACCTTTAACATTAAATTCTATTTCATCTACAAACACTTTATCACCTCTTTCCCATATAGATAAAAAACCCCCAGTATTAACTGAGGGCTTACTTGTGTTATTAATTAACCAGACTGTCAACCTGGCTTTCAGTATAAACACTAATCTGTTTACTCTTCTTGCCTTTTCTTTCAAACTTAACATAACCATCTACTTTTGAAAAGAGGGTATCATCTTTGCCACGTCCTACATTCAATCCAGGTTTAAATTTAGTTCCACGTTGTCGAACTAAAATACTTCCCGCAGAGACAAAACTACCTCCAAATTCCTTGACTCCAAGTCGATTGGACTCACTATCTCTTCCATTCCGGGAACTACCGACTCCCTTTTTTTGGGACATCTATAACACCTCCATTAATTATTTTCTATATTCTCAATTAATACCTTTGTATATGGTTGACGATGACCGTATTTTTTACGGTAACGTCTCTTTGGCTTATATTTAAAAACAAGCACCTTTTTATTTTTACCCTGTTCAATAACCTTAGCATTAACCTTTGCATCATCAATAAAAGGGTGACCAAATTTACTATTATCTTCATCAACTATAGCTAAGACCTGGTCAAAAACAACATTTTCTCCCTTTGTTTCAGGTAGCTTTTCAATCTTTAGTAAATCCCCTTCTTTAACTCTATACTGTTTTCCTCCAGTTTTGATTATTGCATACAAAACTTCCACCTCCCTTACCTCAGGCTCGCCAGAATCAGGCAGTCATTAAGACTTTAAAACCTCTCCCGTGCGGTTTTGGTCTGGACAAGCTTAAATAAACATCCAGAAATTAATTTTAGCATAGATAATTAATATAGTCAAGGTTATATTATCTTTCCCCGGGCAAAGGTGCGATGGACATCAATTATTTCAATTTCAATTTCTGTCCCCACATATTCTCCGCCATTTATTACAATAATTATATAACCTTCTATCCTGGCAATACCATCAACATGATTATTAATCTGTTTTTCTTCAATAATTACCTTATATTTTTCTTCTTTTTTAACAGGCAGCACATATCTTTTAAGACTAGACTTTGAACCCTTTTTAAGGATATTAATATTTTCAATATGCAACTCTTTATTTCCTCTAATATAAATCTCTTTTCCAAGTTCTTCTTCAAGCTCATCCAATTTTTCCCCACGATTACCAATTAACACAGCAGCAACTTCGGGATGCAATTCAAGTAAAATACCTTCAAATTCCTCTTCAACAGAAAGCTCAGTAATTTTTCTAATAACCATAAGAGCCATTGTCGTTTCAGACATTACTTTTCCGGTACCATGACAGTAAGGACATTCCTTTTGAATTAATTCACTATATCTTTCCCTCACTTTTTTTCTTGTCAATTCTACCAGACCCAGACGGGTCAAACCCATTATTGTTGTTCTTGTTCTATCTTTTTTTAATTCTTCTTCAAGAACACTTAATACTTCTACCTGATTTTCTTTTATTGTCATATCTATAAAATCAATAATTATTATTCCACCAATATCCCTTAAACGAAGCTGGCGGGCTATTTCTTTTGCTGCTTCTACATTTGTCTTAAAAACAGTGTCCTGAAGATTTTTATTCCCTGTAAATTTTCCTGTATTAACATCTATTGCTACAAGGGCCTCAGTAGAATCAAATACTACATACCCACCTGAATTTAACCAGACCTTTCTTTTTACAGCCTTTTCAAGTTCTTTTTCAATACCATATGTGCTAAAAATAGGGGTATTGCGTCTATACATATAAATCTTATTCTTAATGTCAGGGGCAATTCTTTTTGCTAATTTCTTTAATTTTTCAAAATCCCCCTTATCATCTATAACTACTTTATCTATTTCACGAGAAAGATAATCACGGGCAATCTGTTGAATCAACTCAATTTCTTTATATATTAGGGCCGGGGCCTTACTCTTATTATATTGCTCCAGTATATCCTGCCACACAGAAACAAGATAATTATAATCATTCTTAATTGATTCTTTTGATTTTTGATAGGTATTTGTTCTTACAATAACCCCATATTCCCCACCAGTAAGTTCACTGGCTAGATTCCTCAATCTTTCTCTTTCAATTTTTTCACTTATCCTTCTGGATATACCTATTCTTTTTTCATAGGGAAGAAAGACAAAATATCTGCCGGGTAGAGAGACCTTACATGTCACTTTGGCCCCTTTAGTACCAATAGGCTCTTTAACTACCTGAGTCATTAAATCCTGACCCGGTTGAAGTACATGTTGAATTCCCAGTCTATTCTCTTCATACATCTTTAATTGTTTTTCCTTAAGTAGTGACTGCAGATCACCGATATGAAGAAAAGCATTTTTGTCAAGACCAATATCAATAAAGGCAGCCTGCATTCCCGGAAGCACATCTTTAACTTTACCCCGGTAAATATTACCTGCTATCTGCTGATAAGTATCCCTTTCAAAAAAAAGGTCTTCTACGACATTATTCTCAATTAATGCCGCTCTCTTCTCTCTAATTCCTGAATTAATAATTATCTGCTTACTCAACTTACTCATCTCCTGATAATTTTTTTTCCCAGGGTTCAAAGTAATTGTCCTTTATTTTTACATACATTGCTTCCCTGGTAATATTTATTATAGGCACCTCCTTGATAGATTGATTCCATTTATGAAGGGCCTGTATTATCTCGGTAGGTCTTACATTTCCACTACTTCCAACACTAAGTGTAAAACTCCAGATATTTCTTTCCTTTAATTTAAGATCAAAAATCATAGGTCTTAAATCAATTTTTCTATCTTTTTTCTTTCTCCTGTGTCTAATAATTTCTATACTATCTCTTGCCATAAAATCTTTTATTAAAGATGCCTCATCTACTTTATCGTTATATTCCATATTAATTGTAAACACTGCACTATTAATTATAGCCTGTAATGATTTAAGATTATCTCCTATCTCTCTTGCTTCAATTATTTTAATACCTTCGGGAACTTGCATATTTAAACTTGAGCTAAAAAATTCTGGCTCAATATAAGAATCTAATTCCAGATCAAAAAATTCACCTAATCCTATCATACCAACAGATAGGGGTTGACATAATGATAATTTTATATGTGGATTATATCCTTCCGTATACGCTAAAGGAAATTGTGCCCGCCGTAAAGCTCTTCGAATAGTATCCATGAGCTCTAAATGTGATATATATCTTAGCGGTTTTAATTTAGAAAATTTAGCCCTGAGCATCATTAGTACCACCTACCAATTCCATAGATGCACCCAGACCATAACAAACATCACAACCATTATGGCAATGACTTTCCCTACAATCTTTTGTTAATTCTCCTTTAAGTGACTTCTCATATTCTTTTTTTAAAAATTCATCAGTAACACCTGTATAAATATGTGACCAGGGAAGAATTTCATCAAAATCCCTTTTTCGTAAATAATCTCTATAATCAAGCTCATTATCATTAAAAGCTTTATTCCATAGTTCAAAATCAAAACATTCATTCCAGCCGTCAAATTTGCTACCCTGTTTCCAGGCCTGGTAAATTACTCCAGATAATCTGCGATCTCCACGTGCTAAAATACTTTCCATCAAACTTAACTCAGGGTCATTCCAACTAAACTGCAATCCCCTTCCCCTTAATACTTTTCTAAGGAGATCCTGTTTTTTAATAATTTCCTCTTGACTATTCATTTCAACCCATTGGAAGGGAGTAAATGGCTTGGGAATAAATGTTGAAACACTTACAGATACCTTAATACCCCTCTTTGTCTTTTTAAGTTTTCTACCCATATCCAGAACTTTTTTAGACATCTTAGCAATACCCTCAAGGTCAGTATCTGTTTCTGAAGGAAGTCCCATCATATAATAAAGTTTAATCCTGGACCATCCTGCTGTAAAGGCAGACTTCACAGCCTGGTAAAGGTCTTTTTCATTTACACCCTTATTAATTACATTACGCAATCTCTGGGTACCTGCTTCAGGAGCAAATGTCAGGCCTGTCTTCCTGACCTTCTGTACCTCTTTAGCTAATTTTACGGAAAATTCATCTACCCTGAGAGATGATAAAGAAATGCTTATCTTATCTTCTCTATATCTTTCTGCCATAATTTTTACAAGCCTTTCAATATCTGAATAATCAACTGTACTCAAAGAACTTAAAGAAAGTTCTTCATAACCTGTTGATTGAAGTATTTTATCAGCCATATCAATCAGGGTATTGATCTTTCTTTCTCGTACAGGACGATAAGTCATTCCTGCAGCACAAAACCTGCAACCCCTTGTACAACCACGTAAAACCTCTAAAACCGCCCTGTTATGCACAATATCCATATAGGGAACAATAAAATCTGTCGGATAAAAAGAATTATCAAGATCTGTAATTACCTGTCTTTTTATTCTCTCTTTTACCCCATCTTCTTTACTTACAATAGAGTTTATTCTCCCTTTATCGTCATAATCAACAGAATAAAGAGAAGGCACATAAACTCCAGGTAATTTATTTAATTCAAATAATATTTCTTTTCTTTTTAAACCCTTATCTTTTAGTTTTCTGTATTTATTTACAAGATTGATGAGCCCTGATTCAGCTTCTCCAATAAAAAAGAGGTCAAAAAAATCAGCAAGCGGTTCAGGATTATAAACAGTTGAGCCACCTGAAATTATTAAAGGATCCTCTTCTGAGCGTTCGTGACTGTATACAGGAATACCTGCCAGATTAATCATATTAATAATAGTAGTATAACTCATTTCATATTGAAGAGAAAATCCTATTATATCAAACTCTGAAGCCGGGGCTTTTGTTTCCAGTGAATAAAGTGGTATATCTTCTCTTCTCATTAATTCTTCCATATCAAACCAGGGAGCATATGTCCTTTCACAAATAATCTTATCTTCTTCATTAAGTCGATGATACAAAATTTTAAGTCCCAGATGAGACATACCTATTTCATAAACATCAGGGAAGGTGAGTAAAATCTTCACATGACTATTTGTCCACTCTTTTTTAATTTGATTCCATTCATTTCCTATATATCGTACTGGATTACTTACTTGATAAAGCATTTTATCCAATTTTTCTGCAATAGACATTATCAACACTCCATTCCATCTATTATATAAGTTTATTATAATATTACATATTCTGCAAGAAAACTTTATTCAATTAGTTCAATAATTTGTTTATCAGACTTTTTTATGCTAAAAAAATTATCAATTATTTGAAATTCATTAATACTCCCTTCAATTTCAAGATTTTCATTGATAATATGAAAAATATTAAATTTGCCAGGTACAATATAGGTAATTAAATCTTTCAAGTATATATTACCTTTAACAACCTGATTTGATACAGGCCTAATATCTATATTCATAAATTTTTCTTTCCTGCTTGAAAGATAATTTATCAGGGTGTAAATAAATTTTTTCTCTTCCTTGAGGGCAGCACTATAAACAAAAAAAGCAATTAGCAAAAACCATATATTAGCTTTATTAAAAAAAAGGGCCCCAAATACTATGATTGCAGCCATGAAAGATATTATCCTGGCAATTTTAGCTGCTTTTAGTGAGCCATGTATAAAACCATTGCGCATTACCAGCACTGCACGTAAAATTCTTCCTCCATCAAGAGGTAGAGCAGGTATAAAATTAAATATGCCAAGATATATATTATACTTTATTATTAGCTCCATAATTTCTAATTCAGGAATAATTGAATAATTCTGCATTAATATTAAAAATACCGCGAAAAACAAATTAAATAATGGACCTGCTGCAGCAACAAATATCTCATGTTCTGGCTCAGATTCAAGTAATCCTCTATATTCAGCCATTCCACCAAAAGGGAAAATTTCAATTTTATAAATCTTATAACCCTTACTACGGGCAGCCAGCAAATGAATAAATTCATGTAAAGTAACCAGACTAAAAGCTATTAAAATTGTTTTCAACAATCCACTTATAGTAAAAATTAACATTATCAATAAAAAAAGGGGGTTAACCTTAAAGATAAAACCCCGTTCAGACATATATATCCTCTCCTCCATTTACATAATATTTAATAATGGAGTTTAATATTCCTAAAACAAAATCTTCTTTTTTCTCATATTCACATTTAAAACAAGTCCAATAGCAGATAAAGAAGTAACCATAGAACTACCGCCATAACTAATAAATGGAAGAGGTATTCCTGTAATTGGCATCACACCCATGGTCATGCCTATATTCTCCAGTACATGAAATAAAAACATGGCAGTAATACCGATTACAATTAATTTTCCAGTGAAGTCTCTTGCCTCTTCAGCAACCTTTATAAATTGCCAGAAAAGTAATAAATATAATAAAATCACAAGTGTAATTCCAATAAAACCAAACTCTTCACCTATAACCGAAAAAATAAAATCTGTATGTTTTGCCGGTAAAAAATTCAATTGATTCTGGGTTCCAGCAAATAGCCCTTTACCAAATAAACGTCCAGATCCAAGTGCTATCTTAGATTGAATTATATTATAACCTATACCATGAGGATCAACACTGGGATTAATAAAAGCAATTAACCTATCAATTTGATAATCCTTTAAAAAGAAAAGAGTGGTTCCAAAGTGCAAATGGGCCCAGACTACAAAAATAACGATACTCAGGCCACCAAATACAATAATACTGATATACCTGGAATTTCCTCCTGCTATGTATAACATAATAATAAAGACAAAAATAAGTACTAAAGATGTACCCAGATCATTTTGCAAAAGTATCAAAATAAAGGGTAATGATATAATAATTACCGGTTTGAAAAAACCAATCAAATAACCCAATTTATCTTTTTCATCTGAAAGAATTGTCGCCAGAACTATTATAACCATAATCTTTGCTACTTCAGAAGGCTGGAAATTAAGGGGGCCTAAAAGCAACCACCTGGTGCCACCAGATACCGTTTTCCCAATAATAAGTATTAATAATAGAATAAAAGAAGTTGAAACATAAATCACAAGTGAGTAATCCAGAAAAATGCGGTAATCAAATAATTGAATTATCATAATAATTATTAAACCAATAAAAATTGATATTGCCTGTTTTTGCAGAAATTTATAGGAATCAATTTCTTTATTATTTATTTCTACAGCACTACTAATTGCAACTAAACCAATAATTATTAGCATAAAAACTAAAATTGGAATATATATATTTATATCCCTCAAAAATTTTTTTTCCCAATTAATCAATTTACTTCCCTCTTTATAGGAAAATTAGCAACAAGTGCCATCATCTCTTCTTCACGGCTTACCTGCATATTTATTTTTCTATCATCTACATCTATATATTTTTTCAATACTTCAAGTAATTCAGTTTTTAAAGATTTCATTTCTGATGGACTAAGTTTAATTCTATCCTGGACTAAAATAAATTGGAGCCTCTCTTTAGCAATATTTTTACTTGATTTATTCCTTTTAAAACCTAACTTTTCCAAAAAACTAATAGTAAGCTCCTCCCTTCAAAAAACTTATGATAATCCCACAATTTTTTTTATTTTTTTCATTAAAGTATCTTTTTTCAGTTTCATAAAATCTACTTCTTCTCCAATAATCCTTCTAGCAACATTATTAAAAGCCTGACCGGCCCTTGATTTTTTCTGTAAGGCAATTGGCTCCCCTTTATTAGTTGAAATAACTATATTTTCATCCTCAGGAACTATACCGAGAAGAGCTATTGCCAAAATCTCAATCATATCCTGAATACCCATCATATCTCCTCTATCAACCATATCTATCCTGATACGATTAATAATTAACTCAGGGTCTTTAATACCTTCACTTTCAAGTAAACCAATTATTCTGTCCGCATCTCTTACTGCAGATACTTCTGGCGTAGTAACAATAACTGCCTGGTCTGCACCAGCAATGGCATTTTTAAATCCCTGCTCAATACCTGCCGGTGAATCCACTAAAATAAAATCCATTTCTTCTTTTAGAACATTAATAAGCTCCTGCATTTGATATGGTGTTACAGCAGTTTTATCCCTGGTCTGAGCAGCTGGCAACAAAAATAAATTACTAAATCTTTTATCCCTGATTAATGCCTGCTCAAGTCTACAATTTTTTTCCACAACATCTACAACATCATATACAATCCTGTTCTCAAGACCTAATACAACATCAAGATTTCTAAGTCCAATATCAGCATCAATTAAACATACTCTTTTATCAATTGAAGCCAGTGCTGTTCCAATATTTGCAGTAGCTGTAGTTTTTCCTACTCCACCCTTACCGGATGTAATGACAATTGTTTTTCCTCCCATTATTCTCCTCCTATCCAGCTTATATATTTATTTCCTCAACAATAATTCTGCTATTTTTTATGTAAGCCCTTTCAAGTCTGGCAAGATTTTTAGAACTGCTTTCATCTGGTGGTCTTGTAATAATATTGGCAATCCTTAATTGAACAGGATTTAATTTTAAGGCAATCACCTCTGCATCCTGTGAACCTGTAGCTCCTGCATGAACAACACCCCGCAATGAACCCAGGACTACCACATCTCCACCAGCTATAACCTCAGCTCCAGGATTAACATCACCAATAATAAATATATTTGTAGGATATTTTATCTTCTGTCCCGAGCGTACTGTTCTTTTTATCAAAACAGAATCTCGGCTTTGCTTTATAATATCGTCTCTCTTTTCTCTCTCACTAAGAAAAAATATTTCTCCTGCATCTTTGTATTCTGAAATAATCTCCATTAATTCTTTTAAATCTTGATATCTCATAGTACGCCCATTTGTATTTAAATAAATATCCACTCCGGCAAAAAAACTATTAGCTTCATTTACATGTTTAATTAAAGCATTTTTTAGTAATTTAAATTCTAATTCTGGATTAAGGGTAACAATTACACCTTTTGAAGTTACCTGAAATGAAAACGCTGCATTCATCCTTTTATTTCTCCTTTAAACTAACAATTATATTAGTATATTCTTTATTAATTTTGAAAGTCCTTCTATTACTAATCAGAAAATACCTTTTTAAAGAAACCGAGAAGAGAATTATCTTCTTGATAATATTCACCCGGGTCAACCTCAGTTTTATTGTCAGGATTATTCAGACCAAAATAGCTGGCAAAGATACCTCTAGCAATAGGTAATGTGTAACCACTTTTATTACCATTTTCCAGAAAAACCAAAACAGCTATTTCAGGCTCATTCACTGGAGCAAATCCTGCAAACCAGCCATGATTTGCATTAATATTTGAAGTCTGAGCCGTTCCTGTCTTTCCAGCAATGGCTACAGGAAAATCTCCCAGCGCTCTTGATGCAGTACCTTCTTTTACAACTGCCGCCATACCCTTTTTCAATGTCTTAAAAACCTGAGTATCAAATGACAACTCCCTCTTAATACCAAATTTCTTATTAAGTATAAATTCACCATCTGGAGATTTTATCCTGGCAACTAAATAAGGCTCTCTATAGTAACCATTATTGGCAATTGAACTTATCAGCTGAACCAACTGAATAGGTGTAGTTAGTAATCCACCCTGTCCAATAGATAAATTCACTGAATCACCAGGATACCAGCCCTCATTATATTTATCTTTCTTCCATTCTCTATCTGGAACCAGTCCTGATTTTTCACCGGGTAAATCAATATTTGTTTTACTTCCAAGACCATATTTTCGAGCTGTATCTGTTAATTTTTCCCCATAATATTTTGTATATAATTCATAACCCAATTGATAAAAAATAATATTATTAGAATTGGAAATAGAAGTAATAAAATCAATTTTGCCCTCTCCACCTTCATGCCAGTTTTTATAGGGTCGGGACCAATTGGGTATATAAAATTTACCATTATTATCAATAAACTCTGTTTTTTCATTAATCCCCAGATAAGTAATCGCAGCCGTTCCGGTTACAAGTTTAAAGATTGAGCCAGGTGGCACAGCCGCCATGATAGCCCTATTTAACAGTGGATTAAGGGAATCATTAAGTAATTTATTATAATCACTATTGTTAAAACCTTCTGCAAAAGCATTTAAATCATAGGAAGGTATACTGGCCATAGCAAGGATTTCTCCTGTTTTCGGGGCCATTACAATAGCCGCTGCCCCGCTTGGCTTATCTAATTCAGGAACACCTTCTGCCTCTTCTCTTAACATTTTAAAATTATCTTTTAATAATTCTTCAGTCCGTTTTTGCAGCTCTATATCAAGGGTTAAATAAATATTATTTCCTCTGACTGGTGCTTTCTTACCAATAACTCTAAGCATTTCTCCTGTACTGTTTACTTCTATTTGCTCTAATCCATCAACACCTTTAAGATAATATTCATACTCTTTTTCCAGACCACTTTTGCCGACAATATCCCCACCACTATAGTTATATCCTTCCTGATTAAAGCCCTTCAATTCCTGAACATTAATTTCACCTACATATCCCAGTATGTGTGCTGCCAGATCATTATAGACATAATCTCGAATTGAGGACTCTCTTACAAGAATACCCGGCAACTGTTCATTATTTTCTTTAATAATGACCATAGTTTCAGGAGAGATATTTCTTTTCAAAATATTTACATTAGAATCTTTGATATCATTTTGATTAATCTCTAAACCTGTCAATTTATTTAATCTATTTATAAGTTCTTCTAAATTTATCTCCCGTGGAAGCTCGTTTTTTAAAAAATATATATTATATGATAATTTATTAGAAACCAGAACTTCTTGACCATT
The DNA here is from genome assembly GCA_964581445.1 of uncultured Halanaerobiales bacterium. GTDB lineage: Bacteria > Bacillota > Halanaerobiia > Halanaerobiales > CAZOON01 > CAZOON01. Next base: position 14,950 of record CAZOON010000006.1, read on the forward strand.
TTTATCCAACATCTTACCTCTGGGAGCATTAATAGGTCGGCTGGATAACCTATTACCTTCAGATAATTGATAATAATAATCCCCCATAACTATCTGCAAATAGCCTGCTCTCATTATTAAAACAAGGAAAAGAACAATAATTAATATTTTCACTACTTTTAATCTATCATCCATTAATTTAACCTCCGGATGAAATCAATAATATTCTTCAGATGAATATAAAATCTTAAATAAAATAATATAGATAATAAAAGCAAGTATCGAATTCAAAATTGCTTCAGGTAAAATTGTATCAGTTAGTGCTTTTAAGAACTGCATATTAACTGTTCTATAAATAAATAAATAGAGAAAAATTTCATGCAATATTGTAAAAAGCCCGGTAATTAAAGGTGGTATTAAATAATTTTTTTTGAAAAAATTACCTCCAATTAAATCTACTAATGCTACAACAAGCATAATACCCAGAAGATTCACAGCAAAAATGCCTCCAAAAAAAGCCTCTTTTAATAATCCTGCCAGCAGGGCAATAAAAATAGTCTCACGGTTTTTCACCATTAAACTCAAAATAATTACCACTACAAGCAAAATATCAGCTTTTACACCAAAAATAGGATAAATGGGAATTACAGTGAGCTGTAAAACAAAAGCAATAATGATAATCAGCAAAGATAAAAGAATTCTTTTCACAAAATTCCCCCTGACTAAATACATTTAAATATTAAAATCTGTAACTATAAGTACCTCTTCAATCGTTTTTTCACTCATAAATAATTTTATTTTTGCCTTCTGGGAAAGACCATAATTATCAAGCTCAACACTGTCAACTAGACCAATTGGTATACCCCGGGGATAATTACTGGATAAACCAGAGCTAACAATGATATCCCCCTTTTTTATACTTGCATCCCAGGAAAGGTTGTCCATAATATTATACACTTCATCATT
>CAZOON010000007.1:0-14777 GCA_964581445.1 uncultured Halanaerobiales bacterium
CTTATATGTCTTTTTAACAAAATTCCTCGAAAGTTCTTCTAATTCATCTTCAGACCAGGTAGTGTTTAAAAGAAAACTACCCTCATCTTTTAAATCCTCGACCATTTCAAATTTATCAACATAACTTTCTTTATGACAGGCTACAAAATCTGCTTCATCAATTAAATAGGTTGATTTGATTGGTTTATCTCCAAATCGAAGGTTAGAAACAGTTACCCCTCCAGATTTTTTAGAATCATAAGAAAAATAACCCTGGGCATACATGTCAGTATTATCTCCAATAATTTTTATAGCATTTTTATTGGCACCAACAGTACCATCAGAACCAAGACCCCAGAACTTACAACGAACAGTACCTTCAGGTGAAGTGTTTATCTTTTCACCTTCTGGAAGTGATGTATTGCTAACATCATCTTTTATACTGATAGTAAAGTGATCTTTAGGGTCTTCATTTTTAAGATTATCAAATACACCCTTAATATGAGTAGGCGTAGTGTTCTTTGAACTCAAGCCATAACGTCCACCAACAATTAATGGAGAACGCTCGTTATTATAAAACAAGGTTCTAATATCTTCATATAAAGGTTCACCAAGTGAGCCTGGCTCTTTAGTACGATCAAGTATAGCAATTTTATTAGCGCTTTCCGGTAATATATCAAGGAAATATTTAGGAGAAAACGGTCTATATAAATGCACTTTAATTACACCAACTTTTTCTCCCTGGTCAAGTAAATAATCAACTGTTTCTTCAATAGTATCAGTAACAGAACCCATTGCAACCACAATACGTTCTGCATCTTCTGCGCCATAGTAATTAAACGGACGATATTCTCTACCTGTCAATTTACTAATTGCTTTCATGTATTCTGCAACTATATCAGGAACCACATCATAAAAATCATTCACAGATTCACGGGCCTGAAAGAATATATCAGGATTCTGAGCAGTACCTCTAGTAACTGGATGTTCCGGGTTCAGTGCATTATGCCTAAACCTTTTAATAGCCTCATAATCTACCAGCTCAGCCAAATCATCATAATCCATAACTTCAATCTTTTGCAACTCATGTGAAGTACGGAATCCATCGAAAAAATGAATAAATGGAATCTTTGTTTTAATTGCTGACAAATGAGCAATACCGGCCAGGTCCATTACTTCCTGCACTCCTCCAGATGCCAATAAGGCTGCACCTGTCTGTCTTGTCGCCATCACATCAGAATGATCTCCAAAAATTGAAAGAGCGTGAGTTGCTACTGTTCTGGCACTAACATGGAATACTCCAGGTAGTAATTCACCAGCAATCTTATAAATATTTGGTAACATTAGCAACAAACCCTGGGAAGCAGTAAATGTCGTTGTTAATGCACCCGCTGCCAGGGAACCATGTAGAGCACCTGAGGCTCCTCCTTCAGACTGCATTTCAGTTAACTTAACTCTCTGACCAAAAATGTTGTTGCGACCATGTGCACTCCACTTATCAACTAATTCCGCCATTGGTGAAGATGGGGTAATTGGATAGATTGCGGCAACATCAGTAAAGGCATAGCCAATATGAGCTGCAGCAGTATTACCATCCATGGTCTTCATATTTTTTGCCATTATCTTTCCCCCCCAGAAAATATATAAAAATTTTAGTTTATTAATATTTTTATCAAGTACAGTATATTATAATGGCTATAAGCTGTCAAATTATAAAAAATTCAGACATAATAGTATATTCAGAACGCTTAATCATGATTATCGGCTATTTTGCGCCTTTCAGTCCTGTATTCGGTAATAATTATACCTGTTAATATTAAAATAGCTCCTATTATAAAAAACTTGCTTATATTTTCATCCCAGAAAATCCAGGAAAAAAAGGCCCCAAAAACCGATTCAAGTGATAATATAATAGCAGCATGAGTGGAAAATGTATAATATTGAGCTACATTTTGTATTAAAAAGGCAGCCACTCCTCCAAGTATTATCATATATATTAGACTACTAAATTGAATACTGTCCACTGAAAAAGGCTCTGTAAATATTCCTATTAATAAAGATACAAAACCTGTAAATGCAAGTTGAACTATAGTAAGATTAATAGGATCAGCTTTTTTTACCAGTATACCTATAGATACTATATGAGCCGCATAAAAAAATGCACATGTCAAAGTCAATAAATCACCAAAATTAAAGTTAAATACCCCTTTTTGAAATGAAATCAAGCTTAAACCCAGAGATGCAAGAACAGCTCCTATAATTGCCTTTTTCTCTACCCTATTTCCTGTAACAAGCATATACAAAAAAGGTACGATTACAACATTTATACCTGTAATAAAACTCTGTTTAGCAGGTGTAGTATAAATTAAGCCTACTGTTTGGGTAGCAAAACCAAGAAATAAAAAAATACCTATTATAATGCCTTTTTTAAAAGTAAGGTAATTAATTTTTTTTAGTTTTTTATTAAATATTATTGCAATAATTAAAGCTGCAGAAACAAATCTTATACCCAGAAAATAAAAAGGGCCCATATAATTTAATATATTTTTAGTTACAACAAAACCTCCACCCCAGATCATTGCCACTATTAATAAACTTAAATCAGCAATAAATAATTTATTTATTTTTATATTGTTTAATATCATATTACTTACCCCAACCTTTAAATTGTTTTATATCTTATTATATTTCTTTAAACACATGATTAATTATATATATTCTTGTAAAGGTATAGAAAATCCTTTTGACAGGAACTAATTTCTATGATGTAATTAAAATATGAAGTAATTCTTAACTATATTATACGAGGGGGGAAATGAAATGAAATATAGAAACTTTACTTCAATTGACTGGAAACCATCTGCTTTAGGCTTTGGTGCCATGAGATTTCCAATTATTGATAATGACCAGAGCAAAATTGATGAAGAAAAAGCCATTAAAATGATAAGATATGCTATTGACCACGGGGTTAATTATGTTGACACTGCCTGGCCCTATCATAAAGAACAAAGCGAAATACTTGTAGGTAAAGCCCTTAAAGATGGTTATCGAAAAAAGGTTAAAATTACAACTAAACTACCTTCCTGGCTTATTAATAAAAAAGAGGATATGGACTACTATCTAAATAAACAGTTAGAAAAATTGCAAACAGAACATATTGACTTTTATCTACTTCATACTCTTAACAGAGAATACTGGGAAAATTATAAGAAACTTGATGTCTTTAAGTGGTTAGAAAAAGTACAAAAAGCAGGGAAAATTAAGTATATAGGTTTTTCCTTCCATGATAAATATGACCTGTTCACTGAAATCGTTGATTACTACGACAAGTGGGACTTCTGTCAGATACAATATAATTACCTGGATACCGAATTTCAGGCCGGAAAAAAGGGCTTAAAATATGCTGCCGATAGAAATTTAGGGGTTATAATTATGGAGCCACTGCGTGGTGGTCTTCTTGCTGGAGAGCAACCAGTGGATATACAAAAAATCTGGCAAAAATCAAAAATAAAAAGAACAGCTGCAGATTGGGCCTTGCAATGGCTCTGGAATCAGGAAGAAGTATCCCTTGTTCTTAGCGGCATGAGTACTTTAAAGCAGGTAAAAGAAAATGTAGAAAGTACAAATAGCTCAGCCATAAATTCTTTAACAAAAAAAGAACTTGGATTAATTAAAGAAGTACAGAAAGAATATGAAAAATTATCACCAATTACTTGTACAGGCTGCTCTTATTGTGTTCCCTGTCCCAACAATGTGGATATCCCAGAAAATTTTGATCTTTATAATCATGCTCATATTTATAATAGTTATGAAAAACAAAGTAAAAAATATCAAGCAATGGATGAAAAAAATAGAGCAAGTCAATGTATTCAATGTGGAGAATGTTTAGATAAGTGTCCTCAGAACTTAGAAATTATTGAACTTTTAGCAAAGGTAAAAGACTATTTTGAATAAAATCTACATTAATATAAGGCTTATAGCCATCACCAACATCCCTGCTACAAAACCATAAATTTCCTGATGCCCTTTTCCATATTTCCTGGAAGAGGGCAATAATTCATCTATAGAAATAAATACCATTATCCCGGCCACAGCACCAAAAATAATCCCAAAAAACATTTCATTAAGTACTATTTTCAAAAACATAAAACCTACCACTGCCCCCAAAGGCTCTGCTAATCCAGATAAAAAGGAAAGAACAAAGGCCTTCTTTTTATTACCTGTAGCATAAAATATCGGGATAGAAACAGAAACACCTTCCGGTATATTATGGATGGCAATTGCCAGGGCTATGGTCAAACCAAGACCAGGATCATTTAAAGCTGACACAAAGGTAGCAATACCTTCTGGAAAATTATGTATGGTTATTGCCAGTGCTGACATTGTCCCCATCCTTAATAATCCACTATCCTGTCCCAAAAAATTTTTATTATTTTCTGGGTTTTTATTATCTCTAATTTCTTTTAATGCCTTTTTATTATAAGCATGATGAGGGTTTTCAAAATCTGGAACTAATTTATCTATTACTCCAATAATAAGAATTCCTAGAAAAAAAGAAGCAATTGCAAACCATTCACCTTTAGTATTACCTAAAGCAGCTATAAGTGATTCTTCTGCTTCTGGTAGTATTTCAATAAAAGATACATAAATCATAACTCCTGCAGAAAAACCCAGGGATACAGACAAAAACCTGGTGTTTGTTTTTTTAGTAAAAAAAACCAGCGCACTACCAATCCCCGTCGATAATCCTGCAAAAAGGGTCAAGATAAACGCCAGAATTACATTGTTCATATATTCATCTCCCTTACTTTATAAGTCTTTAATCCCTCTAATAATATTAGCAAAATGATCTGGTAACTCTGTCTCTTCAATTTCTTTTGCCAGCTTTTCATAATCATATGGAATTTTTCTATGCTCAATACTGATTTCATCTTTTTCTAAATTAATAATAAGATATCCCGCTTCACTTGTAAATACTCTTTGCTCCTCATTATAAGCCTTAGGTTTTCCCACACTTCCATCATTAATTATTATACCTGATTTAAGATATCTTACATAGGAAAGATGAGTATGACCACAAATCAATATATCAATATTATCTTTTTTTAGAATTCTATTAAGACTTTGAGCCGGTCGATCAAAAAATAAGTATTCATTGATCTTTCTCGGACTCCCGTGTACAAGTTTAACTTCATTTGGGTGAGAACCATATTCCACAAGGTTTCCCAGGCAGAATCTCTTATCAACATTTTCTCTGTCAATATCTCTTAAAACTTCCCTTAAAGCAGTAATATTTCCATGTATATCAGAAAAAATAGCTAATTTCATATTATACCTCCGGATATATTTCTTTTAATTCAGCAATGTTTTCTTGTAAAACATTATCAATACAGGAAAAGAAATTTACAATACAGGGTGTTTTCAATGAATAATATACTTTTAAACCATCTTTCCTGCGCCCAACAATACCAATATCTTTTAATTTAGACAGATGCTTGGACACAGATGATTGACTTATCCCCAGTTTTTCTTCCAATTCACAAACACAATGCTCCCCATCATTTCCCAGTATATCAATAATAGCCATCCTGGCCTCATGTGCCATCGCTTTAACAACATCTGTACGCGCTTTGTAAATTTTATTCATTATTATCATTCCTTCATTTTTTATAACTATATTCTAAGATTATCATATAAGAATAAAATATGCAATTAGCAGATAAAAAATGAGAATACCAACCCCGGCGGGGGCGGTATTCTCATTCTCTTAATTAGGGGTAAATTAAATTAAGTTATTTACTTAAACAAGGAAATTAATCTAATTTTTTATGGCAGAACCACCAGTCATAGCAATCATATTCATCCATGCGTTTATTGGCTGTTTCTTCATCAGAAGCAGGCTCTATAATACCTTCTGCGCCAACTAATTCATTTTTTGGCCAGTTAGCTGGCATAGCAACGCCTTCTTTTGCAGATACCTGAAGTGCTTCTACAATTCTAAGTATTTCATCCATATTACGTCCAAGTTCCTGTGGATAATAAAGCATGGTTCTCATTATACCTTTGTCATCAACTACAAAAACTGCTCTAACAGTATTTGTACCTTTACTGGGATGAACCATACCTAGCCTGCTAGCTACCTTACCAGTATCATCTGCAATAACAGGGAAAGGAATCTCTACATCGAGCTCATCTTTAATCCACTGTACCCATTTAATATGTGAAAATACCTGATCAATGGAAAGTCCAATTAACTCAGTATTTAATTCTTTAAACTTTTTAGCTCTTTTAGCAAAAGCTACAAATTCAGTAGTACATACAGGTGTGAAATCAGCTGGATGACTGAAAAGAATAAACCATTTGCCTTCATAATCACCAGGGATATTTTTTACACCATGTGTTGTCTGCACTTTCAATTCAGGGAACTTTTCACCAATTAACGGAAAACTATTTTCATTCATTTTTTTGCCTCCTGTTGTTTAATTTTGTTAGTTATTATTAATAACTGTTACTAATAACTATAGCATAAAAAAAATCCCCTGTCAAGGGAATTTTTGAAATATTTATTATGAAAATTAATTTTCTTAGATAGTTAATCTGGCCAGTATTATTCCAATACATACAAATATTATACCTAAAAATAAATTAGCAAATACATTAAGTCCAGCAAAAAAAATATTTTTTTTCTCAAATAAAATCACTATCTCATAGGCAAAAGTTGAAAATGTAGTTAATGCTCCAATAAAACCGGTAGTAATTGCTGTTTTTAAATTAGATGATATAAAAGTCTTGTCTAAAAAAATTGTCAATAAAAACCCCAGTATAAATGAGCCTAGAATATTTACTACAAGAGTTCCATAGGGAAAAATACTTTTGCATCTTATATCCATCCATCTTGAAATAGAATACCTGCTTATGGCGCCAAAAGCACCACCCAGACCAATATAAATTAATTTCAACATTTTAACATTCCTTCCATATCTTATAGAAAATAATTACTATTGCAATTACATTTATTATATAATCCCTTTCATGATTATTCAATATAATTGACTAAATCTTTTTTCTCTTGAATGATTGTGATATAATTTACTAAAGATATAAAAAGGGGATAAATAAAATGCTTAAAAGATATGTAGAACAATTATTAAATATCTATAATTATGTTGATGGACTTGTAGTCACCAATGATAAAGGTATAATAGAATATTACAAATCATTTAGACCAGAAATTAATAACCTGCATGAAGAAGAAGTACTTGGTAAGTTACAAGTTCTGAGCAAACACACAAAGTAATTTACTCAAAAGCAGAGCTTTTGGCTCTCTACTTTTCCAAAGGCTTAAATTCCTGTCCGCCCGACAGTATAGAAACTATCTACTATCTAATTGTAGTTGTAAACCCTGTTGTAAAATATTCTTACTAGCATTAATATCTCTGTCGTGAATTGAATGACATTTAGGGCATTCCCATTCACGAATGCTTAAATCTTTGATTTCTTTATTTTTTAAATAGGTTTATTGCATAAATACTTTTTAAAGTCCTAACTATATCAGTTGGTGCTACTGTTGGTTTAGCCGATAGAAAGATGTGTATATAATCGGGCATTACTCATTACGATCTAAGAAGTTTAGCCCTCCAGTTTTCAGGAATAGAAATATTAATTTGAATATTTTTTTATTAATTGCCCCTTTTTACATTATTATATCATACGTTTGTTCGCTTGTAAACAAAAAATTTATGGGGATATTAGCAGATATTATCTGAAGCCCCCCTGGCAAAGACTTTCCTCCTTCTCTTTAAATATGGATTAACTCCCGGGCTTCATGTAATTACTAATTTATAAAAATTAATAATTCGACATCTTACGACAACTTTGATATTAACATTTCAAATCATTTTTACTATCAATATAAATAATTATATATTCTTATAAAACTCAGTATAAAATAAAAAAATTTTTACCCTGGGGTAAAAATTTTTACTGACAATCTTAAAACTACTATTATTTTTTATTTAAGTCTATTCCAGAAAGAATCATCCTTTTTATCATATAATTTTGCAATCTGTTTTAATTCAATCATCAATATTTCATTACTTTCCTGTAATTCATCAATTTTTTTCTCTACACCTGTATCTCTTCTCTCAATTTTTTTTATTAATTTCTTTCGTTTACGATACCAATAAAAATCTTTTAATGAACAATAAATTGGCAAACCAAGTAAAACAACTAATATCCTATTTAATAATATTAAATTATAATCTTTAATAAAAATCATAATTAAGGTAAATAAAATAGCCAGAATAATGGATTTGAAAAAATACAGATAATTATAAGCAAAGATCACATCAAAATATTTGATGTTTATCATCTCCCTTTTCTACGGGACTTTTTTACTAATTATTATTTTCTATATATATTATACAAATTCCTTCTTTAGATAAAAATTTATTGATAACTTTTGTTAATGTGAAAATAATGTTACACTGTTAATATCAATATATTAACAGTGGTTGATCTTGTTATATTTAATAAATCAATTTAAAAAATAGGCCAGCTTATCAGCCAATTCAGGCCAGTCGTTCCTGCTGCTGGAACAACTGCTGCACTTAATGGACTACTGGGTTCATCACTTTTACAATTAGTAATCAAAGTAAGTAATATTCAGGGATATAATAATTAATAATCCTAATAGATAATCCTGTTAACTAATTACCCCGACCAGTATTGGTCGGGGTAATTTATCAATTAATTATCAGTATTAAACTTTTTTAGAAATGAGTTCTACTTAAAAACGATTTCCTTTTCCTCTGTTACTTCCATTACGTCCTGCTCCCTTACGACCAGAATTATTTCTCATCTGAGCAAAGTTTCTATCTATATCAATTAGTTCTTCAATTTGTTCATCACTTAAAATTTCTTTTAATCCTGTGAACTGTTCTGTCCTCATATTCATTACATCATTCTGCAAAACATTAATCTTATTTCTTAGATTGGCAATCTCCTCATCATCGGCACCGGATAATATTAATTCTCTTAATTGACGATTATTTTCCCTTAAGTTATTTACCAGCTCTTCTCTTTCTTCAAAAAATTCTTCTTTTATTTCAGTAAATTCATTCAATTCTTCTTCACTAAGATCAAATGGATTATTTTGATACTGGCGATTTTCATAATATGGTCTCTGATCGTTCATCCTACTCATACCTTTTCCTTCAGGGCCACCATAAGCCAGACTTACTCCCGCAACACCAACAACTATCAGACTAAGTACCATCAATCCAGTAATTATTTTTTTCATTTATTTCATCCCCTTTATTTAAGTTCTTGATCACATTATAGGGGAGAAATTTGAAGGAATTATGAACTTGCAAATTTTTTTTATTTTTTTTAAAAAAAATTTTATCTAAAAACTATAAGTTAAATCCATATTTAAACCACTTTCCAGATTAAACATTTCATTTCCCATCAAATCACCTTCACTCTCTGTATAACTAAGATTAAGAATTAGATTATCATCAAGTGAAAATTCAAATTGAGGTTTAATCATATACCCTTCAGTATCTAGATTATAAAGAGAACCAAGTTTGAAATTATGAATTCTGGCAAATTCTTTTTCCAGACCCTGCTGAATAATTACATTTTCATTTAAAAACTTATCTTTTTGATATATTAACTGACCCTCCAGATAAAAACCATTTTCAAATTTATAATCTGCCCCAATTACACTACTATAGTATTCATCACCCTGTTCTGGAACCGTATATGCTGCCTCCAACCAGTAACCAACACCTTTATGACTTGTCGCAAAATCTACCCCATATATTGAATATTCTCTAAAATAGATTTTATCTGGAACTGGGCCTCCAGGAGTCATTTTAATTACTGCTGTAGGAATATCTTCAAATCCATGATAATAACTCAGTGAATAATCAAAACCCTCAATTCCTTTACCTGCCAATTTAATTGCATATTCTGTATTGGCCAGGTCATCTTCAACAGCTTCAACCTTAAATTCATTCCCCATAAAATTAAAACTATCTTTTACTGGACGGTGAAAGGGTATTATAACCCCACTTAATTCATAATTATTATTTAAATAATAATTACCTTTAAGCATAGTAAGCACCTGTTTATCACCAAAAATATCTTCCGGGTTCATTGGATTAATATTATCTGTAGGATTAAACTCTGCAGCCGTTCCCCAGGAAATTAACTGTTTACCAAAATGTAGGTCATAATCATCTCCATAATAATTGATATAGGCCTCATTCAAAGCTATTTCAAGCTGATTTTTATTTAAATCATCTGAAAACTTTAAATCAATATGAAAGCCTCCGTTCCAGGTCTGTTGGTCTAATTCAAGGTTAAAAACTGACATTAGTTCAGGATGTTTTTCTTTCATAGATTCATAATAAGTGTTTTCTAATTTAAATTCTCCTCCAATCAAATCTGCTGCATTAACCCCACTAGAAACCGTTAACAATAAAACCGCTATAATAAATATAAATTTTTTCATTTTAATTCCCCATTTCTAAAAATCTTGTGCTAAAAATTTTGTCTTCTATTTCTTTTCCAAAACTAATCTCATTAACCTTTAAAACAGTCATGCTCTCCTTCTGAAGATTTTTCATCTGCATCTTCATCGACGTCCAGCGTCCATCAATCATCTTATAGTTGAATGTTTTTAGTTCTTTTATCTTTTCTCCATTTTCATTATAGTAAAATATTTGTAATGGTAAAAACATCTTACTATCTATCCAGACCTCAAGTTTACTATAGCTAAGCTCTCCATCTACTGGCGATAAATTCAAGAGATAGGTGTCCCTGTTTTCAATCTTTTCTTTTTTTAATAACTCTGCTTTATAATCTTCTGAAAAACCGGAACTTCCCAGGGCCTCCATATCTTCATAGCTTAAGTCACTCCCCATAAAACTACCCTGTTTTGCTGAGCCAGCTATTCTTTTCACCTTTCCCAATGCTGGTAAATATAGCCACATATCATCTTCAATCATTAAGAATCCTGTACCTTCTACACTTGCAGGCTCTACAAATTTTAACAACATATTATCTCCATCTGTACTCTTATTCCATACTTTTACCTTCCGATGTCGCTCAGAACCTGAAGAAGTATACAGTATCATCTCTTCTTCCATATATTTTTGTTCAGTCTTCATCTTTTCATCCATTTTTAATAATAAATCTACACCAGTCAGATCTTCTCCAAAAACAACTGCTCCACTCATTAGAATAAGTAAAAAAGTAATTGCAAATATTTTCTTCATATTTATTTCTCCCCTTTTTTAATTGATTTTAAGTTATATTTTTCTAAGCTCAATAACATTGCTGGTATAAAGAGCATAGCTCCTGTTGCAGCAACAAACATAATCAAACTCACTAAAATTCCAAAATATTTAAATGGTGGGAATGATGAAAAAACCAGGATTATAAATCCACTAATAACCGCAGCTGCATTACTTATAATAGATTTACCGGTAGTTTCAATGGATTTAACTATTGCTTCTCTAACGCTCAAACCTGCTTTAAACTCTTCAAGATAACGAGAGTATATATGAATTGAATAATCTATCCCCACACCAACACCTATACTACTGATCAAAACCGTTACAATATCAAGAGCAATACCTGCCCAACCCATTACACCAAAGTTTATCAAACTTACCAGAGCAATTAAAAGAACAGAAAGAATACTTCCTTTTAACGAATGGAGCAATAAAAATACAATGATAAATACAGTTATTAGTGCAAAAATAAGACCTTTAATCTGCCCTTTAATAATCATATCAGCAAGAGCATCAATTAAAACAATTATTCCTGTATCTGTAGATTTTATCTTTATTCCCGCAAAATTTTCTTCCTCATATCTTTCAATAGCTGCTAACAGACTGGCTGTTCCTTCTGATGATGTATCTTTAACCAGGGCCTGAATACGTGCCTTTTGATAATCAAGGGTCACAAAGTTTTGAAGATAACTATCATCACTCATTTCAATTAATAAGAGATATTGGGCAATCAGATCCCTATTATCAGGTATTTTTTCAAATCCAGATTGATTTTCATGCATCGCCTTATTTGTTCTTTCAATAATATTTACAATTGAAGTGGGCTCTCCAATTAATCCAGTTGATTTCAAATCATTTTGAAAATTATTCATTGCTTTTAATAATTCAGGGTCCTGCACATCACCCTCTATAAAAATTTCAATACTTTCTGAACCTGTGAATTTATCTTTAACCAGATTGTATGCTATCTTTGGTTGAGAATCTTCAGCAAAAAAATTGAAAAAGTTGCTATCAGTTTTAAGACGGGGCAAACCTGCTAAAGATAAAATTACTAAAAACAGGGTGATAATTATTATAATCTTACTTTTGTTTATAGCCAGATTAGCCAGCATACTGGTTATTTTACCTAAATAATTGTTTTTAATTCTGCCTTTTTTCTTATTTGATTTTATTAATGATAAGACCGCGGGAAAGAGTGTAAGTGTAATCAAAAGAGCAATTGCTACACCAAAGGAAGTAAATATCCCAAAATCACGCATCAAAGTAATATCACTAAAAACATTTGACGCAAAACCGGCTACAGTTGTCCCGCCTGCCATTAAAATTGCTATTCCTACAGTTGTTATTGAGCCAATAACCGCTTCCTTAGAACTTTTCCCAAATTTTAATTCTTCTTCATAACGATTTAAAAGATAGATACCATAAGCATTACCAAGACTGACCAATATTATTGGCATCACAGCATTAAGTGGAGAAATAGATTTATCAAGAATCCCCATCAAGCCCAGGGTCCAGATAAGACTGATAAGAACCGTGGTAAAAGGTAAAATTACCCCCTTTAAACTTCTAAAATATAGGTAAAGAATCAAAGCTATGATCAAAAGAACAATTGGTAATAATTTTTTGAGATCACCTTTCATCGAATCAGCCAGAACATTATTTAATACTGGAGTACCGGTTATATACAAATTTTCAGGACCCTCATTATCTTCTATCAGTTTGCTAACCTTTCCCGCTAGCAAAACAGAATCCACATCAGCATCAAGCTCTAAGATAATTAAAGCCGCTTTAGCATCTTCAGAAACTATAAAGCCCCTGTACATTTCATCTCCCAAAATTTTTCCTTTTAATGGCCTTAACTCCTCTTCATTTTCTGGTAATTCAGAGATTAATGAAGAAATCTCAAGTCCCCATTCAGTACCTTTAATCTCATCTATAGAAGTCAAGCTCTTTACAGAAGCAATACCTTCTAATTCTGAAAATTGCTCAGTAAGACTGTCAATCTTTTTTAATGTTTCATAATGAAAGATATCATCTGCCGTTACAGCAACCATTATGTATTCAGCTCCCCCAAAAATATCCTCCACTTGATTATAAGTGGCTACCTTTGGGTCATCTTTAGGAAAAAAATCCTTAATATCTGTAGTCATTTTAACTTTTGTAGCAAAATATCCAAATATTAATGTTATGATAATAATTACTGCTAAAACAATTTTAGGAAAACGAGTTGTAAATCTTGCTAATCTATGCATCCCTATACCCTCCAATTTTTACTTGAATGAACATTCATTCATATTTTAAGAAATTTTTTTACAGCCCTTTTTTTAACAACTTAATTATCTCTCCCGCAGCATCATTTAAAATATCAATATTATTATTATTAATCGCTTTTTCTACTATTCCCTGAATCGCTCCAAAGATAAAGGCAGCAATAATCTCCGTATTACATTCACTTATTTCTCTGTTTGCTATTGCCTCATCCAGCATTTTCATTATCATTGCGGGAAGTTTAGTAAGATAATCTGCAATATAATCCTGATTCATTTTGCGGGGAAAATCTTTTTCCCTGACCAGGATTCGTCCAGTATCTGGACTATTTATAATCTCTTGAAAATGTTTTATTAAAAAGGTTTCAATCTTCTCCATAACCATCAGGTCTTTATCATTTAACTGTTTCAAATAATTATATCTTTTCTTCAATTCTACAGCAAATATGTATTCAAGAATATCGTCTTTACTATTAAAATAATTATATATTGTCCCTACCGCAATCCCTGCTTCTTCTGCAATCTGGGATGCCTTTGTATTATAAAAGCCTTTACGAGCCATAATATGTGTTGCTGCTTTCCTGATAATTTCCTTTTTATCCTCTTCCATATAAGCCCCCTTTAATGAATGACTGTTCATTCATTAATATATCATCTATTTCTCATCCTGTCAAGAAAAAAGTAATGATCAATTTGCCTTTTTAAATCGTTTTTTAATTAAACCCACATCATGACAACAATTATACTCAGTTTGAACAGTAAAATGATGAACTGAAAATTTATGTTTTAAAAGTTTCTCAAGGTTTTCTCTTATCTCATTAACCTGACTCAATTTTAGATCTTTTTCAAGATTAACATGACATTCCACATGAATATCATGATCATTTGTCTGCCAGACATGAAGATGATGAATATCAGCAACTAAAGGAATTTGCTCAACTTCCTTTTTCATATTATCAACATCAATATTTTCTGGTGTTGCCTGCATTAAAATCCTGACTGTTTCATTAATAATTGCAAAACTTTCTTTTACAATATATACACCAATAAGTATAGTTAAAACTGGATCTATCCAATAAATATTATAGAAGATGATAATCTGGCTTCTGAAAAAATACAAAATTATTCATCTATGCTTGAAGCTGCCAAAGAACAAGCATCTGCTACAGATGTTTTATCAAAAGTTATTACCCGTATTGATACCAATGTTGCAGACGGCATTTCAAGA
>CAZOON010000008.1:0-14540 GCA_964581445.1 uncultured Halanaerobiales bacterium
TTATTACCTGTTCCTCATTATGGGCCGGTATCATAATAGATATCATGGGAAATATTTTAATATCTTCTAAATAATTAGCCTTTTTATCATGAATCTCTGCATAAAATTTATGTCCACTGAGGGCTAAAATAATATTTAAAAGTAATAATGTCCAGATAGATAAGAGGGAATACAAAAAAAGATAATCAATTATATTTAATTTCATTTTTCCTTCCCTCCTATTAAATCTTTATTGCTCTTTTTATTAAAAAAATAAAAAACTATAAACATAATGAAAATAAAAAACAGGATTAAAAAGATCAATTTGTTTATTATAGGTGGACTCAACTTTTCATTATAATCTTCTTCTAACTCACCGCTCACTCTTATCTCGCCATCAATAGATTCTATTAAAAAATTATCATATTTCACCCAGTTGTATTCCTGTTTAAGATCATAAAATTTAAGGTCCAGTTTTTTAAATTCTTCAATCATCTCTTTTAAATATTCTATATCCAGATAATGATGATAAAAGACCCCGGCAGTAAAATCCCTGACCAGACTTATTTTTCTGTAATTATCAATAATTTTTTTTACAGGCAATTTTATCGAGGGGTTTATATAACCGATAGTACCAGAGAGTGTTTTATTACTTAATTTAGTATTATAGGTTTTATAGGGTATTACTACAGTATTAAAACCTAAATCCCCTGTCTGAAGGTCTCCATTGTAAGTAGAAAAATATCTTTTCAACACCCTGTATCCTTGCTGACTCATGGCAAAATGAGGCGCCTCAAAGGCCAGTGGATAAATTTCATTTTTCCAGCACTCATATAGGCCTTTTTTTACCTTTTCATCAATATATTTGGCAATATCAATGTTTAAAGGCCTATCGTTTTTCGGATCCCAGAATTCATAACCTTCCCCTGTCACATAATGCTCTAAGTTTTGATGGGTAAAACCGTGTAAAACAACCGTCCCTCCCAATTTTTGAAGATATTGTATGGTCTCCACAAATTCTTTCACTTCAGACATAAGTGTAATTTTACCCTTTGAATTCAAATATGCAGGTATTACGCCAATAAGAAAAGGTATTTTATTATTATATAAATATTCTCCTATTTCCTTTAGTTTTCTTGTATCACTAAATGGGTGAACATCTTCTAATCTGATATATATCTCTTTACTTTCATAATGATAGGTATGAGAAAAAAAGTCATGAAGTGAATCAGCAAATATATAATAGGGCATATCATTAGAAAAAAATCTGGACATATAAAATATATTTTTTTGCCTGAAAATGAAAGGATAGGTATGGATACCATCACTTAAATAAGAATGAATTTTCCCTCTTTTTATATTGTATAATTCAAAATCCAGCTCAACAGGAATAATATATTCTGGAGTCTCAGGCTCATTAAAACCCTCAATATTATCTGAAAATATTATCTGTACTGGATTACTACTACGTCCAATATATTCTATAGATAAATCTTTGTAATTCAAAAAACGTTCAAACCCTTTGCCTATCCAATATATTTTTTTATCAACTGCTGCCAATTCCTGAATTAATTCTCTGTTAAAATTACCTTCATTTCCAAGTACTATGATGTATTCATAATTTTTTATTATACCCTTTTTATAATCTTTTTGATTTAACTCTTTTGTATCTACATGAAAATGCCCACTGAGCTCCCCTATAGTAGTAACAATATCCACTTCTTCACCAAAATAATATCTCTGTTCATAAATAATCAATAAATTATTATCCCCTGCTGCAATTTTATAAGTAAAAAGCAATAAAAATAATAATATTAATATATTAATCCTCAGCACAGCTTTTTTAAAGGTCATAGGCAAGCTCCTCTTCAACCCTCTTTTTATACTCAAATGAATCTTTGATATCTTTATCATATTCAAGGGCTGCAATTTTCAAATCCACCTCCACCTCTCTTTTTTCTATATTAAGACGAGGCAAATTATGTCGAAGCCTATTGATTAAAACCTCTGTCCCTTCCTGAGATGAATTGGGTAAAATTAATCCGAAGAGCTCATCTGTCAGTCTATACCTTTTATCCTCTACCCTGACACTTCCATTAATCGTTTCTGCAAGCTTTTTAATAATTTCATTTGCATATTCCAGGCCATGTGTGGCCCTTATTTCTTTATAATGTTCAATCTTTATTAACATCAGGGAAAGACTAAAATTATAACGTTTCGATTTGCTTATCTCTTCTTCCAGGTCCAGATAGAATTTTTTGATATTACTATAAGCACTTATCTTATCGATTGTTACTAAGTCTTTCATCATATTTTTGTAGTTACTACATTCACTTCTCAAATCAGCTATTAGTTCAGAAAAAATACCAAAAAGATAAGCTGTAACTGGAAATATGAATATCCAGATATAGGTGGTGGTTTTTATTTCCTCACCATATACCATATTAAGATACAAAAAATATGAGCCCATAATAAATATTATAAACATACTAGTTATTAAAGCTGTTATAAGAGTTGAAAAGTAAGCTATGCTAATAATAATAAATAAAACTCCTATAAAGATATAACTCATTAAATTTAACTTTAAATCCGCAATGAAAAACATGGTCACCAGGGAAAATATATAAATAATGATTAAAAGAAAATATATATCCAGTTTTTTAAATACATTCCCCATAATAAAACCCCTTAAAAGGCCAGAAGTGCCTGAAGATTATCAAATGAAAAAACCTCATCTTTATTTTTAAATCCAAATGCTCCATAAAGGTAATGACTGCTATCTTTGATTTGAAATTGTAGCATTTTTTCCAGGGATAAATAATATAATTCCCTGTCTCCAATATTTTTTGCCAGTCTGGCCAGCAGGGCATAAATAGCTGTTGATTCTTCTTTATTAACAGCCTGTCCATTCAAATAATATTGACTGTAAATCCTGCCCTCTTTTATCAATCTTTCTTTAAGCCAGTTAGTAAAGTCTTTTTCATCTTCATTAACTTCACTGAGATGAAGGTTTATCAGGATATTATCTATCATATTAATCCTCGCAATTGATGGCTCAGTTGATGACCTGTATCTTTTTAATCTTATATTATATTTTTCATTGAAATATGATGATTTTTTCTCTAATACAAAGGCCTCTTTTAATATTTTTAAGCTTTTTTCATATATCTTATTCCATCTACTACCTTCAAGTTCAAAAAACAAAAAATGATAATGGTCTTCTTCACTTAATAATTTAATTGTATATAAATCAATATATGAAAGCGTGACTTTTTCAGCCCTTGTTTTATATTGAAAATCATAATGATCAGCAAGTAGATTTCTGTATTTTACAGACTTATAGAGATCATCTGCAAGATTCATAAAAAAATCATGATATCTTTCATCCTGCCATTCTCTATAGGCCAGTATCAAGGCCCTGATTATTCTTAAATCATCTATAGTTGCATTACTTCTTGCAAGATTCTCATTACTTTCACTGTAACGCCATTTAATAAGCCCGGTATCAGTTGAAAGCATTTTTTCCCGTATAAAATTAAAATGAAGGTCAAACATTTCTTTATCCTTCAAAGCAAAATAATAAAGTAATGCAAGGCCTTCTGATTCCGACAGGATTTGATGACCTTCTGCCTTCTCTTTAATTAACCTATTATCAAGATAATTTGTATAAATTGCACAACCATCATCACTTAAATGGTTTTCAATAAAATCACGACAGATTTGCTCACTATTTTTATAATCAAGGGCAGGGATTTGCTGGCTTATTAATAAAACAAGTATTGATACAAGAAATAATATGACTAATAATTTTTTATTCATAATTTAACCATACCTTATTTAAGCAAAAATTATAATATTTAATACTATAGGCCTAAAGTATAATTCGATATAATTTGACAAAATCCTGCATTCTAATGTTAATTTTTTGAAAATTTATCTTAATAATACAAAAAGAACATTAATCATTTAATCTGATTAATGTCATAGGGGGTCCTTTGATAGACATAATAATTTAACCAGTTAGAAAAAAGCAGACTGGCATGACTGCGCCATTTCAAATCCGGCTCTTTAGCAGGATTTTTTCCGGGGAAATAATTATCAGGTTTGTTGATATCCAGCTCTTTTTCAAGGTCTCTCTCATATTCTAAAGAAAGGGTCTCTCTATCATATTCTGAATGACCGGTAGCAAAAATCTTTCTGCCATCCCTGCTGGCAACCAGATAAACCCCGGCTTCATTAGATCTGGCAAGTATTTCTAACTCTTCAACCTTCACAATATCTTCTTCTCTCACCTCTGTATAGCGAGAATGAGGTACACAGAATTCATCATCAAAATTACGTACCAGACTGACATTTTTCTGGCAAACTCTGTGTCTAAAAATACCAAACATTTTCTGTTTCAATTCATATTTTGGGATCCCATAATGATAATATAAGCCAGCCTGTGCCCCCCAGCAAATATGAAGGGTAGAATAAACATGATGTTTACTCCATTCCATAATCCTCTGTAATTCTTCCCAATAATCTATTTCTTCAAAATCAAGTAATTCAATAGGAGCACCTGTAATAATCATACCATCATATTTTTTGTCCTTAATCTGACTAAAGTGGGTATAAAATTTAATCAGATGTTCTTCACTGGTGTTTTTTGATTTATGTGACTCGGGATGCATTAAATCAACATCAAGCTGTAATGGAGAATTTCCCAGCAATCGTAGTATCTGAGTCTCTGTAACAATCTTTTTGGGCATAAGATTTAAGAGTAATATATTTAGTGACCTTATATCCTGATGCATGGCCCTCTTTTCAGTCATTACAAATATGTTTTCTTTGTTTAATATTTCCCTTGCCGGCAGATCATCTGGTATTTTTATTGGCATTGTACTCCTCCTTTTCTTAAAAAATATAATAAAAAATTAAAGAACCTCCAATCCTGCCAGTTCTTTATATAACAAGACAGTAAATACATAGATTTTTACCATTATCTATTTATCAAGAAATATTCAATGTGTCAGACATAAACCATGATGAACTTAAATAATTTAGCTTATATTACAGAAAAAATGGGTTAAGAAAGGATTTTCGCCATTTTTTATGTAATATAAGCGTTAAAAATTATTTCGTGAAGAATGGTTCTTGTCTGACACTTAGATTATATTATTTATAATAAAATAATGGTAAAAATCTATTATTAGACATTAAAACGGAAATGACAGACATCCCCATCTACAATAATATAATCCTTACCCTCCAGACGAAGCAGGCCTGCCTCCCTGGCCTCACTGATAGAGCCAGAGTTTATCAGATCTTCATAACTTACAACCTCTGCCCTGATAAAACCACGTTGCATATCTGTATGAATCTTACCTGCTGCCTCAGGTGCTGTTGACCCTTTTTCCACTGTCCAGGCCCTTGACTCCGGTTTGCCAGCAGTAAAAAAGGTTATCAAATCAAGGAGTTTATATCCGGCCCGTATTACCCGGTCAAGACCGGATTCTTCAAGACCGAGCTCCTCAAGAAAAAGCTCAGATTCTTCAGCATCAAGCTCAGCTATATCCGCCTCTATTTTTGCACTTATTGGAATTACTACTGCTTCTTCTTCTTTTGCATAATTAGAAACTGTCTGGAGCATTTGATTATCTTCATTTAAAATGTCATCTTCAGCTACATTCGCCAGATAGATAACTGCTTTGTCAGTTAATAATTGTAGCTCTTTTAAATATTTTTTTTCTATATCATTAAACTCTAACTGTCTGACAGATACCCCCTGCTCAAATTTTTTAATTAATCTTTCCAGGATTTCCATTTTTATTTTATATTCTTTTTCCCCACTTTTTAACATCCGGGAAACCTTTTCTTTTCGTTTTTCCACAGTAGCTAAATCAGCCATAATCAATTCAGTATTTATTATCTCTATATCACGCAGGGGATTAATACTACCATCTACATGACTTACATTTTTATCATCAAAGCATCTCACTACATGCGCTATAGCATCAACTTCTCGAATATGAGAAAGGAATTTATTTCCAAGTCCCTCGCCTTCACTTGCACCTTTAACAAGTCCTGCTATATCAACAAATTCAATAGTAGTTGCAATCTTTTTTTCTGATTGATGCATTTCATATAAGTTATCAAGTCTATGGTCAGGTACATTTACAACACCTATATTGGGGTCTATCGTACAAAAGGGGTAATTTTCAGCCCCGGCCCCAGCCTCGGTCAGGGCATTAAATAATGTGGATTTTCCTACATTTGGTAGCCCAACTATTCCTATCTTCATTTAAGTTCCACCTCTAATCAAGTTTTTCTTTTACACTCTTTTCAAATTTATGTCTTGGCAACATTATTATTCTCCCACAGGTAGTACATTTAGCCTTAAAATCCATACCTACACGGAGTACTTCCCAGGTATCACCACCACAGGGATGTTTTTTTCTAAAACGTACAATATCTCCTACCTTATAATCATCCTTCACTACTTACCACTCCTTTTTCCTTCCCGGTCATTAAGACCATGTGGGGATAAGGAATCTCTACTCCTTCTTCATCAAGGGTCTCTTTAATCCTCTGTTTTATATATCTACCCATCTGCCATTGCTCCATGGGCAAAACCTTTGCCCAGATTCTAAAAACCACACTGGACTCTGCCAGATCCTGAACACCAAGAACCTTTGGTCCTTCAGTAATAATATCACTTTTTTCTTTTGCTATATCAGTACATAAAAACTCTAAAACTTCCATAACCCGGGCAGGATTTTCATCATAACTTACTCCAACATCTATCATAACCCTCATACTACCATTTGAATAATTGCTTACCTGGCTTATCTCACTATTGGGTACAATATGAAGCTCTCCACCAAAACTTCTAATACTCGTTGTTCTTAAACCTATTTCTTCAACAACACCATCAACTCCAGCGGTTTCTATATAATCACCTACACCAAATTGATCTTCAAAAAGTATAAAAAAACCATTTATTATATCCTTAACAAGATTCTGAGCTCCAAAACCCAGGGCAACACCTAAGATTCCAGCACCTGCTACTAACGAACCAACTGGTACATTTAAAATGGATAATATGGTTAATATTGCGAAGAAATATATCCCATATCTGCTAATACTCTTCATTAACATTTGAATGGTCTTTGTTCTCCGCTCATTTATATATTTCTGCTTGCTTTTTATTAAAAGACTATCAATAAAGCGAAAACTTAATTTTATTAATAAACGTGAAACAAGCAATATTCCCACTATTAATAAGAAGTTTTTCCCTAAATTTACAAGTATTTCAATTGTTAAAAAAGATTCTAATTTAGAAATAATCTTTTCCATAATTACTCCTCCTCTATTAAGTTAACCAGAAATAAAGTAAAACTAGCAGGATAATTAAGAATAAAATCGAAAAAATACAGCCTGGCTCTTTATAAAAGCGTTTATCTCGGGATATATTGACTGTATAATTTCCATATTTCCTTGCCTTTTTCAAATATTTTACCGATTCAGCAAAGTCTCCTTCTTCTCTTGCAATTACCCCCAGATTATTATATGCAGGACCATATTCCTCGTCAAATTCTAATGCCTTTTCATAGTATTTTTTGGCCCTTATCATATCACCGGATTCCCGGACAATACTTCCCATATTCGTCAAAGAAGGGGCAAATTCACTATCAATAGTCAGGGCCTGATTTAGATATTTTCTTGCCATATCTAAATCTTTTTTATATATAGAGATTACTCCCAATTTATTGAATACAGGCACAAATTCTGCTTCTACTTCAAGAATTTCTCGTAATAACCCTTCAGCCTCATTATATCTTCCTGTTTCCACTTTCCTGTTTCCTTCTTTGTATTTTTTCTGTAATTCTTTGCTCAATTTTTTAATATATGCCTCTTCCTGCATAAATAAACCCCCTGTTTTCATATTACATACGGCTTTATACTGGATAAACAATATCTTCAATTATAACATATAGCTGAAAAGAAAAAAACCCCCTTAGCGGGGGTTAAATACATTAATAGTCTACCATTTAAGGTCTGGATTACGGGCAGCAGTTGCCTCATCCAGTTTTCTTACAGATGTATTATGGGGTGCATTTTTGACTAATTCCGGGTTTTCTTCTATTTCCCGGGCAATAATCAACAAAGTATCGACAAATTTATCAAGTGTCCTCAAATTTTCTGTCTCAGTAGGCTCAACCATCAAGGCCTCTTTTACTACCAGTGGGAAATATATTGTCGGTGCATATTGACCATAATCTAGTAGCCGTTTAGCTATATTGAGAGTTGGCGCACCTTTTTTCTTCTGATTGCTACCAGAAAGAACAAATTCATGAAAACTGCTTTCTTCATATGGTAGTTCATAAATACCTCTGAGCCTGTTTTTTAAATAATTTGCATTTAAAACAGCATTTTCTGTGGATTCTCTAAGCCCTTTTCCACCCAATGCCCTGATATATGAATATGCCTTTACCATTACATTATAATTACCGTAAAAGGCATGAATCTTTCCTATAGACTCAGGACGGTCATAATCAAAATAATATTTATCTTCATCTTTATCAACAACAGGAACAGGTAGATATGGAGCCAAAAATTCTTTAACACCAACTGGTCCTGAACCTGGACCACCACCACCATGTGGTGTAGAGAATGTTTTATGAAGATTAAAATGTAAGACATCAAAGTTCATATCACCTGGTCGGACATGACCCATATTGGCATTCATATTTGCACCATCATAATATAGTAATCCACCAGCATCATGAACCATTTCAGCTATCTTGAGTATGTCTTTTTCAAATATTCCCAGTGTATTAGGGTTTGTCAACATAAGAGCCGCAACCTCATCATCCAGTATCTCTGCCAGATTCTCAAGATCTATCATACCCTCATCATTTGATTCGATTTCAAGCACATCAAATCCTGCCATAACTGCACTGGCTGGATTAGTACCATGAGCAGAATCAGGTACAATTACTTTGGTCTTTTTTTCACCCTTTGCTTCAAAATAGGCCCTGATAATCAATAAACCAGTTAATTCACCATGAGCACCTGAAGCAGGTTGTAAGGTAAAGGCATCCATTCCACTTATTTCAGACAGATAATCCTGCAATTCATACATTATTTCCAATGCTCCCTGCACCTGTTCTTCATCCTGGTAGGGATGTAATTGAGTTAATCCTGGTATCCTGGAAATATCCTCATTAACCTTGGGATTATATTTCATAGTACAGGAGCCGAGTGGATAAATTCCAGAATCAACACCATAGTTCATCTCTGAAAGAGCTGTATAATGTCTGGCAACATCTACTTCACTTACTTCTGGAAGTCCTGCCGCCTCTTCTCTCAAATAATCTTCATCTATTAATTTACTGCAATCTTCTTCAGGAACATCGAGTACAGGTAGTGAATAACCCTTTCTTCCTTGACTGCTATAATCTTTGATTAGAGATTCTTTCATTATTTTTCACCTCCCAGTACGGTAAGTAAGGCATCCATTTCATCTTTCGTTCTTTTTTCAGTTACACAGATAAGTAATCCCTCTTCCTCTTCAAAGCAAGAAAGATCAACCCCTGCTAAAAATCCTTCAGCAAATAGTTTTTTCTTGACATCACTCACTGGCTCAGAGCTTTTTACCCAGAATTCGTGGAAGAAATTATCCTTATTTAAAACCTGAAAACCTTCCAGTTCATCAATTTTATTAGCAAGATAATGGGCCTTTTTCATCGATTGCTCAGCAAGTTCTTTTATACCTTCTTTTCCCATAGCAGACATATATACTGCTGCAATCAGGGTATTAAGGGCTTCATTTGAACAAATATTAGAGGTAGCTTTTCCTCTCCTTATATGTTGTTCGCGTGTCTGCATAGTAAGCACAAAACCTTTTTTGCCATCAACATCTTTTGTCCCTCCAACAATCCTTCCTGGCATCTGACGCAATAATTTCCTGTCATCTTTAATCGCCATGAAGCCAAAATAGGGACCTCCAAAATTAATTACATTACCCAGTGGCTGACCTTCTCCAACAACAATATCTGCACCAAATTCAGAAGGCTCTTTTAATAGGCCAAGTGTAATTGGATTAGTAACCACAATAAAGAGGGTTTTTTTCTGTGCGGCAATTAATTCTTTTATTTTTCTCATATCTTCAATAGATCCGTAAAAATTTGGATATTGAACTACTACAGCTGCTGTATCTTCATCAATTTCTTCAGCAAGGGCATTAATATCAGTAACTGCTCCCGCAAGTGGAATTTCCTTTAATTCCAATGAAATTGGATGTCCATAAGTATCAGCAACTTCTCTGTAAGCGGGGTGTACACCTTTAGATAATAAAATTTTCTTTTTTCTGGTAATTCTGCTGGCCATCGATACTGCTTCAGCTACTGCAGATCCGCCATCAAGCAATGAAGCATTGCTGATATCCATACCTGTTAATTCACAGATCATACTTTGATATTCGTATGTTGCCTGCAGAGTTCCCTGACTTAATTCAGCCTGATAGGGTGTATATGCAGTATAGAATTCTGTCCTGGAAATCATGTGATCTACAATACTGGGGATAAAGTGGTCATATGAGCCTGCACCCATAAAAGAAACCTTGTCTTCAAGTGTTATATTACTGGCTGCTCTTTCTACAGCCAGTTTTTTTAATTCAAGTTCAGAAAGCTCATCGGGTATATTAAGAGGATCCTTTAAAGCGACTTTTTCAGGAATAAGTGAAAAAAGTTCTTCCACATCCTCTACCCCGATAAGCTCTAGCATTTTTTTTATATCTTCCGGGGTATTAGAAATATAGTCCATTTAATTATTCCTCCTCCAGGAATGCTGTATATTCTACACTATCCATTAAACTATCTAACTCACTCTCATCACTGATTTCAATCTTAGCAAGCCAGCCACCTTCATATGGCTCTTCGTTAATTAATTCAGGTTGATCAAGTAATACTTCATTTACTTCAACTATTTTACCGCCCATGGGCAAATAAACATCAGATACAGCCTTAACTGATTCTATAACGGCAAAATCTTCAGATTGATCATATTCTTCATCAAGTTCTGGTAATTCAACAAATACAACATCACCAAGCTCATGCTGGGCATGCTCACTAACACCTACAGTAGCAACGTCTCCTTCTACTTTGATCCATTCATGCTCCTCTGTAAAATAATATCCTTCAGGTACACTCATATTTTATTCCTCCTTTTAATTTTAAACTAGAATTTTCATTTAAGAAAAACTGTTATTTTTAACAAAAGGTGTTTTTACAATTTCAGCTTTTACAGCTTTTTTCCTGATAACTATCTCTATTTCCTGACCGATTTCCGCCAGTTCTTTTTTAACATAAGCAAGGCCAATATTTTCTTTAAGACTGGGAGAAAAACTTCCACTTGTAACTTCACCAATCTCCTCACCCTCATGTTCAACCTTATAGCCATGACGTGGTATACCGCGTCCCAGCAGTTTAAAACCTACCAATTTCCTATCATAACCCTCTTCTTCATGTTTAACCAGAGCATCTTTACCAATAAAATCTTCTTTATCAAGACTAACTGTCCAGCCTATTCCTGCCTCTAGAGGATGGGTGTCTTTTGAAATATCATTTCCATACAGACAGTATTTCATTTCAAGACGCAGTGTATCTCTTGCTCCAAGTCCAATAGGGGCCAATCCATATTCTTTGCCTACTTCCATAATTTTATTCCAGACCTCTACAGCGTCTTCTTTTTGCAGATAAATTTCATACCCTAATTCTCCAGTATAACCTGTTCTGGATAAAATGACCTCTTTACCGGCAACTTCACCACAGGCAAAGCAGTAATATTTCATAGAATCAAGGTCAATATCGCTTAATTTGTTAATTATATTCTTTGCCTCCGGACCCTGTACAGCTAACTGCCCATATTCATTTGATTGATTCTCCAATTCTACATTATCAAGAGAATTTTCTTTAATCCATTCCCAATCTTTTTCTGTATTTGAAGCATTAACTACCAGCAGATACTCGTCATCTTTAATTTTATATACCAGCAAATCATCTACAATACCACCATCTGGATAGCACATTGGAGAATATAAAATCTGCCCCTCTTCAAGCCTTTCCACGTCATTTGCAACAAGTCTTTGAACGTTATTTAAGGCCTCAGGCCCTTTAACCCTTATTTCTCCCATATGAGAGACATCAAAAATACCACATTTTTCTCTTACTGTTTCATGTTCTTCGATAATACCTGCATACTGAACAGGCATCTCCCAACCACCAAAATCAATTAGTTTAGCACCTAATTCACGGTGTACATCATTTAACGGTGTTTTTTTCATAATTAATACCTCCCAGTTTTTTTGACCGGCATTAAACCCTTTTTCTGCTGGTCTTAACACCCCCTCATTAAAATAGGGGCTTAAGATAATTATCTTAAGCCCCTGTCCTTAAAGTTCAGAGATCTGTCCATCCAGAATTCTTTTTGCCTGAGAGTTTCGATATTATTAAATACCTTGCTCCTTCGGCGCCTTATTTTAAATAAGGACTCTCAACTGGACTTCTTCCAGACATATTTAATTATATTTTTTATTATATCCCATTATAATATTCGCAATAATTTTATGAAATCCTTTTTTTTTTATTATTTTTTTTTAAAAAATTTTCAGTTTATTTGCATTATACAGTTTTTATTAAAAATTTATGAATAAAAAATGAATTATTGTAAACACTATTTCATATATATGTAATAATATCGTGAAATTAAAGGAGACATACCATATGTTTTTAACGAAAAAAAAGAAAAGAGTACATATTGATGACAGAGAGGCTAAAAAAAAGCTATGTAATCAAATATATCAACAACTGAGAGGATTAGATTATAATTATAAACAGGAATTACTAATCTTATGTGTTGGTACAGACAGGTCTACCGGTGATTCTCTAGGGCCTATGACCGGTACTTTTTTGGGTAAATCAAAAAATTTACCGGTATCTATCATTGGTAGTATAGAAAATCCTGTTCATGCTAGCAATCTTGATGAAATTATTTCCCAAATTAATAAAAAATACCAGAGCCCATTCATCATAGCTATAGATGCCGGTTTAGGTAAAAAAAGTAGTGTTGGATATATAGATGTAAAAGAAGGCCCCCTTAAGCCTGGTACCGGAGTTAATAAAGATTTAAGTTCTATCGGTGATATGCATATTACCGGTCTAGTCAATGTAGGGGGATATATGGAATATCTTGTTTTACAGAGTACACGTCTAAATATTGTAATGAAAATGGCAGAAATCATTGCCAATAGTTTAATCCTGAGTATTAACAAAATAAATAAAGTTAAGGTGGAAAAGAAACTATTTTTTGGGAGTTGAAGCAAGTTCCTTTTTGACCCTGTTTCCTTTATTATTATCCTTATTATTTGAAGGTTTACTTGATCCTTCAAATAAAGCACCTTCTTCTATCTTCAATATATCAATATTTATATCTCCAATTAATTTGCCACTCGGCAAAACTTCTAATTTTTTAGCGCTGATATTACCTTCGACTCTCCCTGCCAGTATAACATTCCTTGCCTTTATTTCTGCCTTTACTCTGCCATCTTCACCAACAAAAATGTCTCCATCTGCATTTATATTCCCCGATATTTCACCCTCAATACGAATCGAGCCCTTAGTTTTTATATCCCCTTCAATATTTGTGCCATTTCCCAGGATGGTTTCTACTTTACCTCGATCAGCATCCATTTTTTTCTTATCATCATTATCTCCAAACATTGCTTACCTCCCTATATATTTTCGTGGATTTTTTGGTATATTATTTACCCGAACCTCATAATGAAGATGTGGGCCTGTGCTTTTACCAGAATTACCACTTAAAGCAATAAACTGCCCTTTCTTAACTTTTTGACCTACTCTAACTTTAATTTTATTTAAATGCCCATATCTTGTTACATAACCATATCCATGTTTGATTTCAACCAGCCATCCATAACCACTTGCCCAGCCTGTTTTAGTAATTGTTCCCGATGCAGTTGCTAAAACAGCCGTATTATACCAGACAGCAATATCCATTCCTTCATGATATTGTTGTTTTCCGGTTATAGGGCTAATTCTCCATCCGAATTCAGAAGATATTCTTCCCTTCCCCTTATCAGCTACTGGCCAGAGCGAGGGAGTTGCTGCCTGTATAGCATTATATTCTTTTATAGAATCTTCAAGTTCATTATATTCTTCCGCTTGATCCGGTAATTCATTATTAATCACAGAAATATTTTCATGCATTTTTTTCAACAATTCACTTGTGGATTCATGATAATATAAACTAAAATCACCACCACCCATTGGCAGACCCTGTTTAACCAGACTCTGATTATATGATAAAACAGTACGTAATTTTAGTTTGTTTTTATCGTCGCTTTCATCTTCCTTTTTGTTTTTAGCCTCTTCCTCATTATTCTTATTTTTATTAATTAATTTGTCGATATCATCTTTTTTCTCAATTAAACTTGCAAGTTGCTCCTGAATTTCTCTTGTATCCTCAGATAAAATAAATATTTCCTGCTTAAGTCTTTC
>CAZOON010000009.1:0-14199 GCA_964581445.1 uncultured Halanaerobiales bacterium
TTTACTTCCACTCTTCTTTCATCAAGCTGTTTAAATTCACTTTCTGTTAAATCAATTATACCTCCTGGCCCGGCCAGTTTGTAGGGGTTACTCTTCTCATATAAAGTATGGGCCGCTACTGAGGTCACAGTACATCTCCGTTTAAGATTCATAGGCTCGAGAATAAAACTATCTTCCCGCAGGGTGCCCAGCATACAATCACTACCACTACCGGGATCAGCAGCAATACTGGCACATTCAAGTATCTTACCCATATGTAAGGCAAGACCAGGTGAATAATTTGACCTGATTGCTCCTGCAGCAAATACTGATGGATCATAGGCCCTACCTGCCAGAACAATATCAAGTTCTTTAT
Organism: uncultured Halanaerobiales bacterium; assembly: GCA_964581445.1. Lineage (GTDB taxonomy): Bacteria > Bacillota > Halanaerobiia > Halanaerobiales > CAZOON01 > CAZOON01. The sequence goes on from CAZOON010000009.1 coordinate 356, forward strand.
CAAGGGCAGAAATAATGGGCTCAACCCCCATCTGACCAACAATACGGGTAGTGGCCTTAATTTTATCCCTGCTTATCTCCTCTGCTGGAAAAAGCGGACCAATTTCTCCAGCATCATATTTTTTCAATATTTCATCTTTACTAAACTCTGCCTCTATTAGAGCAAGCCTTAAATTCAATTTGTTTTCACTTGCAATCTCTCTGATAATATTTTCTGTCCATTTCAAATGAGCATTTGCACCTGACCCCCCGGCAGATCCCACTAAAACTGGAATATCTAAATCCTGACCGGCCTCAAGCATCAATTTTAAATCTCTTTTAACAGCTTCCCTGTCTGTAAAAGAAACACCTGCTCCCAGATAATATGGTCCCGGGTCAGTTGAGCCAGCATCTACTGCAATAAAATCAGGGTTTTGCTCCAGACCTCTTTTAAAAGAAGAAATCGGAAATCCATATCCAAGAATAGCTGTTGGAGATAAGACCTTTAATTCTCTTTTATCCATCTCTGCCATAATTAATTCACCTCATCTATAAGTGTCAGAACCCTCTGCATTTCATTATAGACAATCATATAGCCTTCATCTACACCCATTCCTGGTTTAGCAAGGATTTGATCCGGTCTACTGGCCAGTGCAATATCTGTACTAATCTGGGCAGAACGATCTGTTTCATTACATGTTCCTCCCTGATAGGCAGCTATACCATGTTCACGACAATATAGAACCGCCTCAATGGTATTATTAATCCCTCCCAGGTCAGGTGTCTTTATCTGTATCATGTCTGCTGCTTTTTCATCAACAAATAATTTAATATCTTCAAGGGTATTACACCATTCATCAGCTACAATCTCAACCTTAATTCCTCTTTTGCGTAAATCTTTTCTTATCTTTTTTAATCCCTTTATCTGTTCTTCTCTGTTTCCAGGATCAATAGGGCCTTCAATTCTAAGATGATAAGGTGCAGCAGTCTCTTCAAGTTTCGCAAAATAATCAATCATTTTTTCCCAATTATCTTTAAAGGCAATCCCTATTGTCCCATAGACATCTATATGAAAAATAGGTTTATAGAAATCAAGTCCTATCTCATCAATCCTCTTTTTTAACCACTTAATATAGTCAATAAGTTTTTCTCCATCTTTACCTAATTTTGTTTTTACATTATTTATCAGACCATGTGGAAATACATCAAGCCCTTTTATAATAATCTTATCTGAATTTAAGTAACGGTCATCACCAGTCTGGGCAAATATAGGAATTGCTTTATTAATTAATTCAAGATCATAATCTTCAGCAACAACCTCTGTTCTTGTTTTATGCCTGGCCTTAGCAACTGCATCCAAAATAGCCTGGGTAATTCCATATCTTAAAGCAGTATGAATTTTTTTACCATTAATTTTATGATTATCAATTTTTTCTGCCAGTCTTTTAAAACTATCCAGTTTCTCATTAATTAAAAGAGGAGCCAATTCTTCTTCGATTACAGGTATAAAATCTTTTGCCAGAAAAAGCGGGTCACGCCCACCTGCCCCTGAATATTGCACAGCAGCACAATCTCCATATGCTAACTGCCCATCTTCTAATAAAAGCATGACAGAAATAGATTCTCCTGCCTGTCTGATAAAACTAAAACCCTCTGTTACAACCTGACCCTGATAAGTAAATCCATCTTCTTTTGCATCATTTTTTATTGCTGCCTGGTCATCAAAATAAAAACCAGTCTTACCAGCTGATGTCAAAACCTTTTTAATATTATTCATCTTTATCACTCCGATTTTATAAATCCAATAAAATATTAATATTCTCTTGGCCTACCAACCAGCATTCCCTTTCCAATTGCATAAATATCATCAATTACCATTTGAAAACCTACTTCTCTTCCTTCACTCTCTCCTCTAAGCCTGAGTTTCTCTTGATGAAATTCCTTAACCTCATCAGTAAAGGGGAGATTTCCAGTATTTAAATATCTAACTGCACCATTATTATCCCTGGCCGGCAAAATATTACCCGCATTATAATTACTTGGTGCAAATGGAACATCTATAATTCCAGAAGCAAATGCCCGGACAGCCCCCAGGGCCCAATCTCCTTCACCAAGTTCAAATATTTTATCCATTATCAGATATACTTCTTTTTTAATCATCTCTTTTTCCAGGTCCAGATTTTTGGTCTGCTCCAGGTACTGGTCTTTCAACATATTGACAATCTGTTTTGTTGTTTTCAGGCCATCTGCATTGGCCTCCTTAGTAGGGATCCCCATAGCTTCATGTGGTGTTTTAACAATAACTTTTGTAGCCTTGCTTAAAGCAGCAGTTGTTGCTCCCCAACTTATAACAGCATAGGCCTTGGCCTCATCCTGGGGAAAACCTCCCATCCACTGATGAAAAACAGTTGTTATTTCTACATCTTCATAATCATTTTTCTTTAAATATTCCTCAGCAAGTTCTTTTAAAGTCTGAACTGCAGCTACATCCTGATTTAAATTACCATTCTGCCCATAACCAAGACTAATATATTTCACTCCTTGCTCGGCAGCCAATAATGCCTCCAGCAGGGCAACAGTATGAGAAATTGCCGGTGGAACAAGAGTACCCGTAAGTGGACCAAAGGGCTCACGATTAATACTAACACCATTTTCATAATAATATGAAATTAATCTATCTACATATTGCCAGTTCTTAATAGTTTCTTCAACCGCCACTTTTTTTGCATAGGGAATATTATATGATATTCCTCCACCCTCAAAATCAGTAAAACCTCCCGCCAGTGTTATCTCTGCAAGTAAACGAGCATCAGGGGTACCATGCCTGACCTGTAAAGGTGCAGAAATAGCCTCTATTACTTTACGGCAAAGTTCTACCCCATGATTGACAGCCGGAAAACCGTTCAACATCGAGCGTCCCAGTTCTCGACTTTCATTAATACCATTTTCAGCTTCTTTATATTGATTCTGTCTGGTATAACTATCAATGGTGGTTGGCAATAAATCTGCTTCTCCTTCTTCATGTAAAAATGTCAATAATTCTATTAAATCCTCTGGTAATGCCACACCAGCCCTGGGCTGAATAAGTGTAATACCTTCTTTTTTGGCTTTAAGAAGACGATTTACCATCCTTTTTTCTTCAGCTAATTGCTTTTGATAAACGAGCGCTTCTTTTAAATCTACTTCTTTACCTGTAGGCCAGACAGTTAATACCTCTTCTCTCTCTTTCATAAATTCATTTTCACTTAATCGTTCATTTTTTAAATTCACTTATATCCTCCTGTCATTTTACCTTTTTTAGGTTTTTTTTCATGAATTTTAATGCCGAAAGAGGAAGCTCTGATACCATTAACCCTCCAGCAGCAAGAATATATTCTTTATCTATAAAAATATTGGGTTTTAATGGACTTAATAATTCTGGATTATCCTGATTTTCATAAAATGAACCTTTTAATAAGAATTCAGGGCTTTCATTATTTATAATAATACCACCTGTACCTATTACAGTCTCAATATTTGTTAAGTCTTTCCCCTCCTGCAAAACTGTTGCTCCCATAGGAGTGTAAATTGTTTTTACAGAGCCTACATGTCTGGCCACAGCATATTTAACGGCATAATATCCCAGTAATTTATCAATTTCCTTTTCCCGCTTAGTTTGAGCCAGATAACTTACATTTTTATGTAAGTACTGTATATACCTTTCCAGTGTCTCTAAATCTAACACTAAATCCGAATCATCTCTTAAAGACTGCAAAAAATTTTCTTCTCCAATAACTGAATATAACGAAGAAGCACTATATCTCATCCCCAGATCTCCCTCAACAGTCCTTTTATTGTAGGGCTCTTCTAAACCACGCCAGTTTACATTGGCCTTAGTAGGTTTACCACTGGCTATTGAATGAACATCAGTTGTTGCACCTCCAATATCTACAATCATTAGCTCCCCTAAACCTTCATAATCTTTATAACCTTCTGCCAATAATTGTGCTGCCTTGAGTACTGCAGAGGGTGTAGGCATAATAATACCATCTATTAATTCATCAACTTTTTTTAATCCTTTGGCATGTATTATCTTATTTAAAAATATCTCTCTAATTGTCCTTCGTGCAGGCTCAATATTTAATTCTTCCAATCTGGGCATTACATTTTCAGTTAAAAAAGTTTCTTTATGACTCTTTTTCAAAATGTCATTTGCCTTTTGACTAACACTCCGATTACCTGCAACTATTATTGTCTGCTCAATATCTGAATTAGCAAGCATAGTAGCATTGTGAAGAATAATTTCTTTATTACCGCCATCTGTTCCCCCGGCCAGAAGTAAAATATCAGGCTCTAAATATTTTATTTCTTCAATCTCTTTATCTGTTAGTTCATAACTATATGTTTTTAAAACTTTACTTCCTGCCCCCAGGGCAGCTCTTCTCGCAGCTTCGGCTGTCAAATCAGGTACCAGACCAATTGCAATAATCTTTAGTCCCCCTGCAGCACTGCTACAGGCAAGTTTATAATCAGCATTTTGCCAGTCAGGAATATTATCCAGCGCTTTTTTCAGACCAATAGTTACATCTTCTTTTACTGTGGTATAAGCCTGACCGCGTGCACTTATCTCCAGGGTCTCCAGGTCAATTTTTGTAGCTTTAGTATAAGTACTTCCAATGTCTATTAATAATGAGCAAGCCATTCTTTCTCACCTTTTCTGGATTTCAAATCTTTATAAAGCTCTTCTATTGCTTCAGAAGGAAGCGTTCCGGGGGGATAGGCCCGGTCATAACCCATAGAAAGAAATAATTTTTCTACATTTTTCCATTCCTGTTTACCTATTACCAGATTTCCTCCAACATAAAGCAAAACATCTCCAACTCCTGCCTCTTCTGCCTTTTCCCGTAATCCCCGGCAATCCATCTCTCCGTGTCCATATAGAGATGAGACCCAGATAGCATCTGCTCCCGTTTCTATTGCCGCTTCAATAAATTCTTTTTGAGTAGCCATAACACCAATATTCACAGTATTAATTCCGGATTCTATAAGTGCGTGTTCAAGTATTTGGTTACCTATCGCATGCACATCTGCTCCAATCACACCCAGTACCACACTAATCTTATCAGACATTTTATTCCTCCTTAATTAATCCTCTGTTTGCAAATTCAACAGAGCCATTTTAAGCATATTTATTGAACCCTGATCAGGGGCATATTTAAATTCAAATACTTTTTTTTCATTACTTAAAGAAAGTAATTCCTTATATCTATGAGGAGAGCTTATTAAAAAATCTTTTTTTTCTATAAAATTTTCCAGTTCATCATCTTCAGCAATTGTATATTCGAGATTAAAATTATCCAGACCCAATTTTTCAATAGATTTTTCTACCTCCAGAGCAAAATTTTCAGATTGGCAGATAAGTCCAACCTCCCTGTCTTCTTCAATCCTTGCCAATTTAACAATTGTTTCCATTTTGGGCTCAAGACTTAAATTAACAATGTTTTTATCCATCCCGGTAATAAAAGCCTCTACTTCTTCAATATGAAAAGAGGTAGTAATAATAATTTTAACCTTTGAAAGAACATTTCTAACTCGCTCAGCTTCATTTTTCATCTCTTCAGTTAAAATAGGTATACTTGCAATCTTATGATCAAATTTTGCCTCTTCAATTAAAGACATAAGTTGTTCTTCATTACATTCGATAAAAGCAACCTTAGTCTTGCTAAAAAGATCCTTCTTTTCTTTTGCCCTGACATAGGCTATTGTTAAAAAATCATCCAGTGAAAATCCCATTTCTATGGCCTCTTCCATTGCCAGATCAATAATCTTCAACAACTTATCTTTTCTACTTGCCTCTTTAACACCACTAATTTTACCGGCAATAAATGTACCTTTTCCTTGCTGGGAATAAATAATCCCCTCATTCTCAAGGTCATTATAAGCAGTAGAAACCCTGTTTCTACTTACCTTTAATTTTTCTGCTAACTCACGCTCCGGGACCAGTCTGTCACCTTTACTTAAAATACCTTTATCTATCATTTCTTTTATCTGTTTTTTTATCTGAATATAAATCGGAATCCCTGTATCCCGGTTTATCTTTATTTCCATATTAACACCTCTTTCAATTGGAATAATGGTTTAATGGATTAGTCCATTCTAAATATCTTGAGTACATTATACACTGTTGAAATATAATTTCAAGGCCTAAATTTAATAAATTTATAAATAATTAATTTTTTATTATATCTATATTTTTTTCTAAAGCTATACTTAAATCCATATGACCAGCAAGAGACTCCACAGTCTCTCCCTCTATAAGAAAAAACACCTTATCAATTTCTTCAAATTGAGTCATAGTATTAACTATCGAATAAACCGTTAATCTTTCACCTGTACTGCCACCCCAATGTTCTTCAATTATGGCATTATTAAAATTTAACTTTGCAATTTTATCCTCAATTTCTATATCCAGAATCTTTGTATTTTCAGGTATAGTTCTATGCAAATTACTATCATTTGGGCCCACAATAAGCTCATTCATAGTATTTTGATATATATTACTCTTTTCAATCTCTCTTTTTTCTCCCTGAAGATACATGGCATCAGGCGTGGAAAAATATAGAGTAAGTTCTACCTTATCATTTAATCCACCCGAACTAAAATTGGGGACAAATCTATAAACAAGCAAAATTACTGAGACAACAAATACAATAAATATTAATATCTTAAAAAGTCTGGTATTTGAATTCATCTATTCCATCACCCCTTTGAACTTATCCAGATAAGCTTTAATCCCTTCAGCAATTGCAGCAGCAGCCTTTCTTTTAAATAAATCATTACCCAGCAATGCCTCTTCATGTGGATTTGACAAAAAGGCTATCTCTACAAGTACAGCAGGCATATTCGTATATTTGATGACATAAAAGTTATCTTTTTTAACACCACGGTCTACTAGCTTTAATTCAGCCAGAAGATACTCCTGTAATAACTCAGCAAGTAAGAGACTATCATCAACTTTATTCGGGGCAAGATAAGTCTCTGTCCCTTCAGAATAAGCCTTATTGGAAGAATTTATATGAATACTGACAAATAGCCGGGCATTAATATCATTTGCCATCTTTACCCTTGATTTTAAAGAAATAAACTCATCATTGTCCCTGCTCTTCATTACTTCATATCCTGATTTTCGCAATAACTCAGCTGTAATCTTTGCTATTTCAAGATTTAAATCTTTTTCCATCATTCCTGAAGGTCCAATAGCTCCAGGGTCAAAACCTCCATGACCCGGGTCAAGCAATATAAGGTTAATTTTTTCTTCTTTAAGCTGTTTATTAAGGGCAATAATAATATTATCAGATGGATTACTGGAAACAAGACTATAGCCATAATAATTATCAAGTTCAAATACTATTCTAACTACAATTGAGCCTTTATCACTATATTTATTAAATCTAATATCTCTGATTATTCCTGATGGCTCTGGTAATTTTATTGAACTCAATTCAGTATCCAGGTCTTTTATATCAACAACAATTCTATCTGGATATGAAAATTTCTTTATTTCATAATTAAGCTTACCACTAAGAGATATATTTATATTAGTATATTGTGGCCTATCTGATATTTTTATCTGATTGAATCTTTTCTTCAAAATAAGTTCATATTGATAGAAATTATTAGATATTTTTTTCTCTTTTAATTGATATCCTGTACTTTCTTTTAAATCAGCTACTATCCGAACTGTTTCTTTATTAAAACGTCCGGTCCTTAATCTTTGTACAATATCATCATTTACTTCAAGATTGTCAGGACAATTATTTTCCCTGAAGGTATTTAAGAGATTTATGACCAGTCTATCAGGCTCAGTCAGAGTGAAAATATCCGCTTTTATGGGATTATCTGTTTCAAAAATAATATTACCATTATTATGCTCAACATTGAGCAATCTAACCCTTTTAGTTGGTTTTAATAATATAGATGACTGACTTTCTCTTTCCAGATAAAGGTGTCTCCCCTCTTTCAGCTCCAGAACTACCCTTAAAATAACCGGGTCATATTTAAATTGACTTACCCTGATATCTTTAATCCAATTATTATCAGCAAGCTCAAGATCAAAATCACTAAACATTAAAGCAGGAATATCAAGTACCATTCGTCTGGGGGCCTGTAATAATGTGATTTCTGGTTTTTGTAATTCACCACTGGAGCTAATCCTTAAAAAACCTTTATCCAGCCAATTTATAGTATCTATATATGGCAAAAATTTAATTATCAAATTATTGTCTACTTCTTCAAAACCCCCATCTATCTGAAAAGGAATAGGATATTTACTCATAATAATCAACTGTAATCTGGCCTTATGATCAAGATTTTTTACCTTTAAATAAAAATTCTTATTTGAAAGATTATCATGAAAATCATTGGATAATGCTGCTTTGTCAAGCTCTACCATCAATTTATCGGGATCTTCACCCCTTATTATACGATAGGGAGCCAATTTGTCCATTTCAATGATTAAGTTATTTCCATCTTCACTCCAGCATATCTCCTTAACTTTTGAAAGGGGTCGCATTATTTGATAGGAATTATCTTCTTGATTAACCCTAACAAGATAACCAAAAGCATTCATAATATCCAATAAGGGTATATATGTACTGCCATCCTTCATTATCATCCCATTTTTTGTCCTATGGGTTTCATTAGCTATTTGATAATAAGGATTATCCACCATCATCTTTATAGTTTTATCTTTATAGGATATATTAAGGGAGTTAATTGAGGCAAACCATTTTAATTCAAAATTAAGGATATCTGCCAGGGCCCTGGATTTAACCATGATTTCTCCATTAAGAGAAAAAGGTGATAGCTCAGAACTTATTTCATTATTATTAATAAATATTTTGATTTTATCTGCAGATACTATCTGAAAAGAAAATGAAATTAATAATAAAAATGTAATTATTATAATAATTTGTTTTTTGCAGGGCAATTTAATTCCTCCCATTTCTACAATATACTATACTAATACTGTATTTTTGCCTGTTTTCCTGCTTTATTTAAAGGATTAATAAAATTAAGTAATATATTTTACTTAATGAAGATATAATATTATAAGGTGGTGTCTAAAATTAATGGCTAATAAAGAAAATATTTCGATTATATCACTGGGTGGAAAAGGTGAAGTTGGGAAAAATATGATAATTATTGAAGACCAGGATAATATTCTTATTCTGGATGCTGGCACCCTTTTCCCGGACAATGATTTGACTGGTGTCGATATAATAATCCCTGATATTTCTTATCTAATTGAAAATAAAGAAAAAATTAGAGCTATTGTCTTTTCCCATGGTCACGAAGACCATATTGGGGCAATTAAGTATTTATTACAATATATTAACCCTCCTCTTTATGGAACTGATTTAACCATGGCTTTAATTAAAGACAGATTAAATGATTTGTCCTATGCTAAAAATGTCAATATAAATATTATTGATGAAAATAGCAAGATTAAACTGGGAGATTTTCAATTAGAATTTTGTCATGTTAATCATAGTATACCTGCCTCACTTGCTACATTAATCAAAAGCAAAATAGGAAACATTATCTACACTGGTGATTATAAATTTGACCAGACACCTATTAATAATCCTCAAACAAATTATCAAAAAATTGCCGATTGGGGTAAAAAAGGAGTACTGGCCTTATTGGCTGATAGCACAAATGCCGAGCGAAAAGGCCATAGTCTCTCTGAGAGGATTGTCAAAAGAAATATTGAAGAAAAAATAAAATTAAGTGAACAGAGAATATTAATAGCAACTTTTTCGACAAATATTGATAGAATACAGCATATAATAGAAGCTGCCCATAAAACAAATAGAAAAATCGCCTTTTCTGGATATAGTCTACAGAAAACTGCTAAAATTGCAATCAAATTGGGATATATTAGTTTACCTGAAAAAATATTAATCCCTCTTGCTGAAGCAAAAAATATTAAAAAGGAAAAAACTATTATTTTAATGACCGGAAGTCAGGGAGAAAAAAGGGCCTCTCTTACAAAATTATCCAGGGGAGCTCACAGGGAGCTAGAAATAATTCCCGGGGATACTGTTTTTATATCTGCTACACCAATACCGGGAAATGAAATATCAGTTGCTGATACAATCAATCAACTATACAAAAAGGGGGCCAGGGTTATATGTAATGGTATGATGGATGTTCATGCCTCAGGTCATGCCTATCAGGAAGAAATGAAAATGATGATTAATTTAATTAAACCCAGATACTTAATCCCTGTTCATGGTGAGTTCCGTCATCTTTATCACCATGCTCAACTGGGCAAGAAGATGGGTATTCCTGTAGAAAATATTTTTATTACTGATAATGGTGATAAACTCGAATTGAGTTCTGATGGCCTTAAAATTGGCGAAAAGGTTAAGAATGGCAATATATATATAAATAATGAAGAAATCATTGATGATAATAACTTTATAAAGGAAAGAAAAAAACTGGCAAAAAGCGGTGTGTTAAATATTATTGTCACTAAAGAAAAAAATAAATATTCTAATCTAAATATAGAATCTAAAGGACTTTCAAATCCTGATAAAAATATTACTGAAATTAAAAAATTAATTCAAAAAGTTTTAGATAATAGAAATAAAAATATAAAAGATATTATAAAAGAAATCACCTCCAGAATAGATGATTTCTTTTATAATAAATATTTTTCTTCTCCTTACATATTTATAAATATACTAAATATATAAATCAAGTAATAATCCCCTGATTTCATCTATTTTTTTAACAATTGTAAGAACATCTGCCTGTTCTTCTAAAAATAAATTATGGAGCAATTCTAAGTTTTTATCTACTTTTTCAATAATAGTATAGGTTTTCAGATTTCCTCTGGCATCCCAGCTATAAGATTGCCTGGCCTGTACAAATTCTTTTTGAATTAGACGCAAAAAATCCTTAACCCTGCTTTTATATTCCAATAAATCATTATTATCAAAGGTTTTCTTTAGTTTTTTCCCTTGCTTATCTACTATATCCATTAATTTATTGAGCCTTTTTTTTATCTCTTTTTTGCTAATTTCATTTAATTGAGTCTGAAAATCAACAGAGCTGGAATCAATATTATTTGTCTGCTGGATCTTATTATTCGTTCTTAATGCCGGGGGTTTATTAACATTATTATCTATTTTCATTTTATTCACCCTTTTTACTAAGTCCAGAAATTAAGACTTCATGTACATCTTCAATAATAATATTTATATCTTTTTCTGGTGAATACAAAAATGATAAACTCAACATACCAAAAATCCCTGAACTTATAGTGGATGTATTTATATCTTTATATACCCCTTTTTCTATACCATCTTTCATTATCTCTTCAAAAATTACTATATACCTATCCTGAATACTTTTTACTTCATTCTGTAAACATTTTCTATAACTCCATAATTCACTAATCAAAAAAGCAAAATAATCCCTATATCTATTAAAAAAACAAAGTTGGGCTGACATTGCTTTTTTTAGCTTATTAATAGGGTCTAGCTCTGATTCAATTTCATTTTTTACATAAGCTATTAATTTTTCTATTCCATGCCTGAGTAAAAAATTCAGTAAATCAACCTTACTATTAAAATATAAATAAAATGTTCCTTTTCCAACCTTTGCTTCTTTTGCTATCTCAGCTACTGTTGTCTTATCATACTTTTTTTCTGTGAATAATTTCACCGCAGCTTCACATATCTTCCGGCGTTTTTCTTCTATACCATCGAAAAACCCGAGCTTTTCCAAAATTTTTCCTCCGTTCAATGTTTTTTATTAAACTGACCAACTAGTTCTATTATATAAAATGCTGTAAATACTGTCAAATTAACAGGCAATCAGGATTCCCAATAATAAAAAGTCCCTCTGTCTTCAGTTTTTGTTGAAACATCTTCTTCTTCTATTAATAATTGTAGATATTTATTTACTTCATTTTCATGAATACCTAAAATAGTGGAAAGATCATGGAGAGTACAGGGCCTTCTTTTAATCATATCAAGTATATCATCTTTTAAAGATTCACTAAAACTCTTTATTTCTTTTCTTGATTTAAAATCTGCAATAATTTCTGCTTTATCACCAATTTTAGCGGCAATATTTTCTAATGTTTTCAAATCAGCTTTTTCTACCCAGCTCTCAGTTCCTGGACGATCAAGAGAATTCAACTGTACTTTATCAGGCTTGATTTTATTTATAACCTCAAGCATTGCTTCTATCTCTGTATTACTATCATTTATGCCAGGAACAATAAAAATTTCCAGCCAGATTTCACCTTCGTATTTTTTGCTTAATTGTACTAATCCCTCAATTATTTTACTATTGTCAAGGTTTTTGTGAGGCCTATTAATCTTAGTGAAAACATTATCAGAAACTGCATCCAGTGAAGGGACTATCAAATCCAATCTCTTAACTTCATTAATAAGAGATTTATCTGTAAAAAGTGTTCCATTTGTCAAAAGCGCAATTTTATATTGAGGGTAATTATCCTTTAAAAAATTACTTATTTCTCCAATGCCGCTATGAAGTATCGGCTCTCCTGAACCAGAATAAGTAATATAATCCAGCTCAGGTTCTTTTTTCAAATAATTATCAAGCTCTTCTATAATCTCTGCAGTGGGCACAAATTCTTTTCTTTCCACAGTTAAATTTGTAGTTTTTCCACATTCACAGTAAACACAATCCAGTGAACAGGTCTTGTGAGGAACCAGATCTATGCCTAAAGAAACTCCCAATCTTCTTGAAGGAACAGGACCAAACAAATGACGTTTTTTCAAAATAATCATCCCCTTTTATATTTAAAAATCAATGACCCTTTATTAACATCAAATTCATTAGCAATAACATTACACTTAGCCTTTAATAAATAAAAAATTCCATAATTTGTTTCAGACAGGGCCTCATAATTCCCCTGTCCCTTACTAATTATTATATCAACACCATTTAATTCTTTTAACATTTCATCACTTGCTTCATCTATTAGTAATCCTGGTGCTTTAGAACCACTTGAAATTACCCTGCATAATTTATTTATTCCAATCTCTTCTGCCTCTTTAAAAGTAATATCATTTAATATGGCTTCTTCTCTAACTACATAAGTAATATTTAACCTCAGCTTAAGCAACTCTTTAATTAATAAGCGATCAAAAACAGCCTCCCCTGAATTATCTGCAATAAGCAGTAATTTTGTTCCTTTATTAATTTTATCCTGAAAAAGCTCAAAATCATTTAAGACAAAACCTTCTTCTACACCTTTTTTCAAAACCCTGTCTACATTGATATTCAAATTAATACCGGCATCAATTGAATTACCGATAGCTGAAATTATTAGTGATGCCTTTAAGGTATCAGGGGCTGATCTTAATTCTTTTTTTACAGCTGGATAAAGATCTTCAGCTTTTTTAATATGCTCTTCTTTAAAAGATTTAAATGGATCTAAAATATTAAGTTCCTTTTTGATCATAGATTGAATCCGCTCTGTAACTTCTGGTGCTGTTTGATTAAAGTTTATATCTGGAAGCATTTCTGCATATTTGTCCAATATTTCTTTAATCTTTTCTTCATCATCAGTAACATTACTTACTATATCCAGTGTCTGTCTAAAAAGACATACCAGACAATCAGGTTTAATTTTCACAAATTTTCATCCTCCTGCTAATAATTATATCTCTTTTGTATCACACACTGAAATATTATATCGTTAATTCAATTATATTTCAATTATTGATTTTATAACTGACATAATATATACTAAAAATATAATACAAAAAAGAAAGGAAATGAGCTAATTGAAAGTAAAACTACTAGTTGATAGTGCCTGTGATCTACCTAAAGATTTAT